>NZ_JBKFAJ010000017.1:0-704 GCF_053345565.1 Microbacterium sp. M1A1_1b | reverse complement strand
GGGGTGTTACTTGATCTGTGCGGTGATGGTGGCGGTGCCGACGAGCAGGCCGCCCTTGACGGCGTCGGTCTTGAAGGTGCTGTTGAGCAGCTTCGCGGCGTCGTCGGAGACGTGGACGGTGGTGCCGGTCAGGATCGCGTTGTCGCCCTCGAGCTGCAGCGGCTTCAGGGTGCCACCGTGCAGGGAGAACAGGTACGCGTTCGACGCGGCGACCTGGCCGTTGACCAGGACGTCACCGGAGAGCTTGGACGAGCCCGGGTTCACCACGAAGTTCTCCAGCGTCACCGTGGTGTCGCCGGCCTTCAGCGTCAGGCCGGAACCGTTGTGGTTCAGCAGACCCTGCACGTAGGGACGGTACGACCCATCCGGCGACCAGTAGGTGACGGAGCCGGCGGTGATCGGGAACGACACGGCGCCGTTCTCGAGCTTCGCGGTCCCGGAGACACCCGGGGTCAGCTTCAGGCTGGTGAGGGCGTCGGTGAAGCCCTTGTCGAGGGCGACGGAGGTGTTCCCACCGAGCACGTTCGGGACCGACGCGACGGGGGCGGGGATCTTCGACGAGGACGACGCGACGGTGTGGACCGTGGGGGTCGCAGCGTTCGCGGCGGAGATGCCGAACCCGGCACCGCCCAGGATGATCGCGCCGGCAGCGGCGAGGGAGACCGTGGTCTTGGTGAACTTGCGCATGAGTGAGTCCTTCTGCT
>NZ_JBKFAJ010000016.1:0-971 GCF_053345565.1 Microbacterium sp. M1A1_1b | reverse complement strand
CGGGATGCTGAGGCGTTGCTGGCGGACATGGGTGGCACGTGGCGGAGCATGGTGCACGACTCGCAGCTGCGCTGGCTGGGCCCGGAGAAGGGCGTGATGCACATGGCGATCGGTGCCGTGGTGAACGCCCTGTGGGACCTGCGGGCCAAGCGTGCCGGGCAGCCGCTGTGGGCACTGCTGGCGGACCTGAGCCCCGAGGAGCTCGTCGCGCTGGTCGACTTCCGGTACCTGACCGACGCGATCACCCCGGACGAGGCGCTCGAGCTGTTCCGCCGTGCCGAGCCGTTGCGTGCCGAACGCCGTGCCCGGTTGGAGCAGCAGGGCTACCCGGCGTACACGACCACGCCCGGTTGGCTGGGCTACGACGACGACAAGCTCGCCCGCCTGTGCCGCGAGGCCGTGGACGAGGGCTTCACCCAGATCAAGCTCAAGGTCGGTGGCGACGTCGACGAGGACGTCCGACGTCTGGGCATCGCCCGCCGGGTCGTCGGCCCGGACGTGAAGATCGCGATCGACGCGAACCAGCGCTGGGACGTCGACGCCGCCGTGGCGTGGATCGACCGGTTGCGGGAGTTCGACATCGCGTGGGTGGAAGAGCCGACCAGCCCGGACGACGTCCTGGGGCATGCGGAGATCGCCCGCCGGATCGCCCCGATCCCGGTCGCGACGGGCGAGCACATGGCGAACCGGGTGATCGCGAAGCAGCTCATCCAGGCCGAGGCCATGCGGGTGCTGCAGATCGATGCGACCCGGGTCGCGGGCGTGAACGAGAACATCGCGATCCTGTTGCTGGCGGCCAAGCACGGCGTGCGGGTGTGCCCGCACGCCGGTGGTGTCGGGCTGTGCGAGGCGGTGCAGCACCTGTCGATGTTCGACGCGGTCGCGCTGACCGGCGAGCTCGAGGGTCGCTACATCGAGTTCGTCGACCACCTGCACGAGCACTTCGTGACCCCGGTCGACGTGCACGGGGG
>NZ_JBKFAJ010000015.1:0-1093 GCF_053345565.1 Microbacterium sp. M1A1_1b | reverse complement strand
TGTACTGAGTCATCAGGTTGGTGACACTCGGGCTGCGGGCGTGAGTCCGTGGCTCGAGTGGATCCGTTCAGTGTTGTAGTGCTCGATCCAGGGCGCAAGAGCGTCTGCTCGGGCTTGGTTGCTGGTGAAGGTTTGCCGGTAGGCCCACTCGGTCGCGAGGGTCCGGTTGAACCGCTCGACCTTGCCGTTCTGCCAGGGGCAGTGCGGCTTGATGAACTTCTGCCTCGCGCCCAGCTCAGCGATCGTGTTCTTGAACGCGGCCGAGTGCCGGTAGGCGAACGCGTTGTCCGAGATGACCCGCTGGATCTTCGCGATGCCGTGGGCGGCGAAGTAAGCAGCCGCCCGGGCGAGGAACCCAGCCGCGGTCACGCCGCGCTCGTCCGGGTGGACTTCGGCATAGGCGAGCCGGGTGTGGTCATCGACAGCGGCGTGGACGTAGTCGAACCCGATCGGTTTCTTATCGACGCGGGACTGGTGGTTCGCAGCCGTCCACCCCTGCACCCGCCAGCCGCCGCCGTCCGGGATACGGCCGAGCTTCTTCACATCCACATGGACCAAGTCGCCGGGGTGCTCGTGTTCGTATCGGTTCGTGGTCGCTTTTGTGGCACGGATGAGGGCGCCAGTGATCGGGTCCAACCACGCCAGCGGTGGAACATGGTGCCGGGCGAGGACGCGCGAGATCGTCCGGGCGGGGACCCCGGTCTCCGCAGCGAGACGGGCGGGACCGAACCGGAGTCGGGTGCGGGCCTCCAACACCGATTGCTCGCGCTCTGGGCTGGTCTTCGTCGGCATTCGATGCGGCCGGCTTGACCGGTCCGACAAGCCGCGGTCGCCGTGGTCCCGGAACCGCCGCACCCACCGGTGCGCACATTGGCGAGAGACGCCGAGCTCCTTCGCGACATGAGCGACTGGACGACGGTCCTCGAGAACGCGAGCGACGAGCAAACGTCGCCCGTGCAGCGTCAACCGGGCATTAGCGTGGACCACAGAGGCCTCCTGGTGATGGCAGAACTAGACAGCTCCATCAAGCCAGGAGGCCTCGTCACGTCACAAGACCCGAAGTGTCACCAACGTCATGGCCGGGTACAGCTAG
>NZ_JBKFAJ010000014.1:0-2425 GCF_053345565.1 Microbacterium sp. M1A1_1b | reverse complement strand
GTGGGTGGGGGCGAGCGGGGGTGGGTGGGGGCGAGCGGGGGTGGGTGGGGGGCGAGCGGGCGTGGGTGGGGGCGAGCGGGCGTGGGTGGGGGCGAGCGGGGGTGGGTGGGGGGCGAGCGGGCGAAATGCCGCGGTGGTCCGGGGAGCTCACCGCTCCCTTTCGCCCGCTCGGGTCGTGCGGGTGCGGGCGCGAACGGGGCACCGGTGCGAGCGGGCGGAACGCCCTGGTCGATCAGGCCGATGAGGGAGCGCTTTTGCCCGTTCGCACGTGCCCAAGGCTGGGCCGGGCTTGGCTGGTCAAGGCCCTGCGGGCCACGTGATTCGAGCGGGCGAAACTGCCCGGTTCGGCTGTCTGAGCTCGTGGTGTTTCGCCCGCTCGCGGACGGACGGACGGACGGGCGGGGGCCGGGGCGGCGGGCGGGGTCGTCCCGGGGCGGGCGGCGGATGGCGCGGAGCCACAGGGACATGAAGAAGCCCCGGCGCCGCAAGGGCGTCGGGGCTTCGTTCAGGGCGTCCCGCGGTGCGGGTCAGCGCAGGGTTCAGGCAGCCTGGAGGACGAACTGCACGTCGAGGTTGATGGTGACCTCGTTGCCGAGGGTGAAGCCGCCGGCCTCGAGCGCGGCATTCCAGTTCACACCGAACTCAGTGCGGTCGATCTTCGTCTTGGCTTCGGCACCGAACTTGACCTGGCCGTAACCGTCGGTCGTGAAACCGCCCAGCTCGGCCTTGAGGACGACGGGCTTGGTGACGCCGCGCAGGGTCAGGTCGCCGGCGATGTGCAGGTCGTCGCCCTTCGCCTCGATGCTGGTGGAGCGGAAGGTGAGCTGCGGGTGCTCTTCGGTGAGGAAGAAGTCGCTCGTCTTGAGGTGCTGGTCGCGCTGCTCCTGGCCGGTGTTGATCGAAGCGACGTCGATGTTCGCCTCGATGGTCGACTCGAGCGGGTTCTCAGCGGTCACGACGGTCGCGTCGAAGTTCTCGAACTTGCCCTTGACCTTGCTGATGGCCAGGTGGCGAACCGAGAACGTGACCTCGGAGTGCGTCGGGTCGATCTTCCAGGTGCCGGTCTGGTAGCCGGGAACGGTGTCAGCAGAGAGCGTCATGGTGGTGTCCTTCCGGGACGACGGAGTTCGTGGAGCGATGCGAGCGATCGGATCCCCAATCCATGCGCTCGCATCGAAGTTGATGCTACGCCATTCTGTACCCAAATGGTTGAAGCGTCAACCAATGTTCATCGAAGTGTCGTGAAACGCCGATCGTGCGCCCCCGAACCGCCCGTGACGAGCAGGCGACGTATGCGATGGACGAAGCGCTCGACGTGTTGCCCGACGTCATCTGCCGTGATCCGGACCAGCCACCAGTCGACGTCCTTCAGGTGCTCACCCCGGGTCAGGTCCTTCTTGAACGTCGCCGGATCCGTGCGGTGCAGGTCACTCTCGTACTCGATCGCGACCCGGGCTTCGGGGAACGCCAGGTCCACGCGCGCGATCCACACACCGTCGACCACCACATCGTGGTTCAGCGCTGGTTCCGGTAGTCCGTGTCGTGTCAGTACGAGTCGCGCTCGGGTCTCCCCGGGGGACTGGGAGCCAGGACGGATCTCCAGCAATGCAGCGCGGAGTCGGCGGACGCCGCGCATGCCGCGACGTCGACGGACGGCCGCTCGCAGTTCGTCGAGTGTGACCCAGCCGAGCCAGCCGACGAGCGCGTCACCGGCGATGACGAGCTCATCGATCGTGAGCATCGTCCCCAGCGCGACGAACGTGTCCGTTGGAGTACTGATCGGGACGCCTCGGGAGACAGTCATCCTGACGGTGCCGGATCGGGCGCGATGTCCGACCGCACCCCGAACGCGAAGTGCTTGATCGACTCCGATCGTGGTCACGTGCAGCCGTGGATCGCGTTCGACTCGGCGGGGAAGCGGAACGCCGATGATCGCCGCGGCCGTCGCGTGGCTGAACACCTGGTCCGGGCGGAGGCGCGGAGCCAGCGCTCGCGCTCGTTCGTCGACGGCTCGGGGAACTGCAGCGGATCGGATCCCGTGGAAGGGGCGGACGAGGTCGCGTGCTTCGAGGCGGCCCCGCGAGACGCCTCGGTGCAGGGCGTCGCGAACCCGGAACGAGGCGTCCCGCAACGCCAGTGGGAGTCGAGTCCTGGGTGTCATGGTCCCCACGGTGGCAGCGCGCCGATTTCGTCATGGCGAGCGGAGCCTCCGATGTGGACGTCTCGAAGACTCCCCGCGATGTGGAGGAGCGAGCCGCGCGCCGAGCGGGCGGAATCCCCAGGTGACGGGACGGAGTGACCCTGGTGTTTCGCCCGTTCGCCCGTTTCGGTGCCCGCATCCTGCGTGTGCCCGGGCCGGTGCCCGGGCCGGTGCCCGCGCCCGCGCCCGCGCCCGCGCCCGCGCCCGCGCCCGGCCCGCGCCCGC
>NZ_JBKFAJ010000013.1:0-30738 GCF_053345565.1 Microbacterium sp. M1A1_1b | reverse complement strand
GATGGCGCGGCCTGTGACCGGTCACGACACCCCGGGTGCGCGATGTCGAGCGGTCGGAGATCGTCGCTGGAGGGCTCGGCGAGCGACGGACTCTGACCACTCGGGGGACGTGAGCGGGGTGTTGTGACCGGCCGGGAAGCACGCGAGCACGCGAAGGCGTGAGCACGGGAGGGCGCGAGCACGCGACGGCGCGAGCACGCGACGGCGCGAGCACGCGACGGCGCGAGCACGCGAAGGCGCGAGGTCGCGGGGAAGCGCAGCGCGGCGTGCAACGGTCGCGACGACCGGGCACCGCCCGTGGGACTACTCCGTCCCCGGGTCCGCCCCGCCCATGCCCGTCAACAGCGCCCGGAACGAGTCGAGCCGCTCGATGCCCGTCGACCCGAGCTCCCCGGCCTGCACCCGGTCGACGATCTCCCAGTCGTGCGCCTGGTCGAGCGGGATGCCCGGGTCCGGGATGCCCGACTCGGCGGACGGCACCGGGATCGCGTGCGAGGCGAACGCCCGGAACACGTTCGCCGGGTCGACGTGCCCCAGGCCGAACGACCGGACGCCCGGGGTGTCGATGATCCAGCCGCCGCCCGTGACCTGCAGCGCGATCGACGACGACGACGTGTGCCGCCCCCGCCCGGTGACCGAGTTGACGACGCCGACGGCCCGCGTCGAGCCGGTCAGTGCGTTCACGAGCGTGGACTTGCCGACGCCGGAGTGCCCCACGGTGACGGTGACCTGCCCGTCCAGCACCTCGTGCAGCGCGTCCAGGGGGAAGGCGTCCGAGCGGCTCGTGACGATCCGCAGGTCCAGACACGCGAAGTGCGCCAGGAAGTCGGTCGGGTCGGCGAGGTCGGTCTTCGTGATGCAGAGGATCGGGTCGAGGCCCGCGTCGAACGCCGCCACCAGGTACCGGTCGATCAGTCGTGTCCGGGGCTCGGGGTCGGCCGCCGCGACGACGACGAGCATCTGCGTCGCGTTCGCCACGATCACGCGCTCGACGTCGTCGCTGTCGTCGGCGCTCCGGCGAAGCAGCGTGGTGCGGTCCTGCACGCGGACGATCCGGGCGAGCGAACCCTCGGCCCCCGACACGTCGCCCGTCAGGAACACGGTGTCCCCGGTGACGACGGACTTCTTGCCGAGCTCACGTGCCTTCGTCGCCGTGATCACCCGCTGTCCGTCGGGCCCGGAGACGAGCACACCGAAGCGCCCTCGGTCGACGTTCGTCACCCAGCCGCTCGGCGCGTCGTCGTACGTCGGGCGGACCTTGGTGCGCGGCCGGTTGCCCTTCGGGTTCGGCCGGACCCGCACGCTCGACTCGTCGTACTGCCCGTACGGCTCGTCCTGGTCGTCGTCACCGTCGACGTCGTCCCACCAACTCACGGCGTCAGGCCCCGGTTCGGGCGGTCGCGACCAGGTCGGCCCAGAGTTCCGGGAACTGCGGCAGCGTCTTGGCGGTCGACCCGATGTCGTCCACCGCGATGCCCGGGGTCACCAGGCCGACGACCGCGCCAGCGGTCGCCATCCGGTGGTCCTCGTACGCGGCCCAGCCGCCGCCGTGGAGCGGCGCCGGCTCGATCCGCAGGCCGTCGTCGAGGACCTGCACCGAGCCTCCTGTCCGGGTCACGTCCGCCGCCAGCGCGGCGAGCCGGTCCGTCTCGTGTCCACGCAGGTGACCGATCCCGGTGATCGTGCTGGGCGTGTCGGCCAAGGCCGCCAACGCGACCAGGGCCGGTGCGAGCTCGCCACCGCGGGTCAGGTCCAGGTCGACCCCCGGACAGGAGGCCCCACCCCGGATCCCGACGCCGCCGTCGAACACCAGGTCGTCGCCGTCACGGCGCACGGTCGCGCCCCACAGGGGCAGGAGCGTCTCGAGGTCGGCGCCGACCTGCGTTGTCGCGGTCGGCCAGGTGCGGATGCGGACGGTGCCGCCCGCCACCAGGGCCGCGATCGCGAAGGGCGCCGCGTTGGACAGGTCGGGCTCGATGGTGACGTCACGGGCCGCGATCGGGCCGGGGTGCACGACCCACTCGCCGACGGCGGGTTGGTCGACCCGGACACCGCGGGCCCGGAGCGCGGCGACGGTCATGTCGATGTGGGGGATGCTCGGCAGGCGGTCGCCGGCGTGCGTGAGGTGCAGGCCCTCGTCGAAGCGCGGTGCAGAGAGCAGCAGGCCGGACACGAACTGGGACGATGCCGACGCGTCGATCGACAGCGCACCGCCGCGCACCGAGCCGGTGCCGGTGAAGGCGAACGGCAGCGATCCGTCGCCGTCGTCGGTGACGTCGATCCCGAGCGCGACGAGGGCGTCGATGACGGGGCGCATCGGTCGGCGGCGGGCTGCTTCGTCGCCGTCGACGACGACCGGGCCGGTGGCCAGCGCGGCGAGCGGCGGCAGGAAGCGCATCACGGTGCCGGCGAGCCCGCAGTCGATCCGGACGTCGCCGTGCATCGGTGCCGGGGTGACCCGCAGGTCCGGACCGTACGGGTTCGGGGTGGCGCCGTCGTCGGGCGTGACCTGGTCGATGCCGACGCCGAGCGCCCGGAGCGCCTCGATCATGAGCGTCGAGTCGCGGGAGTAGAGCGGCAGGTGGATGGTCGACGGACCGTCGGCCAACGCGGCGAGGACGAGTTCGCGGTTGGTCAGCGACTTCGACCCGGGCAGGGCGACGTCGCCCTGCAGGGGGCCCACTGCGACGGGGGCGGTCCAGGCGTCGGGCTGCTGGGAATGCGTCGTGTCTGCCATCGGTTCACAAGACTACTGAAACGATCGGGAGGACCCTTGGCGACAGCACTCGCACCAGCGCGGACACGCATGCCCGCCGTGGTGACCACGCTCGCGCCGGACGCGCCCGCTCGCGACGCGCTCGCGCTGGACACGCTCGCTCTGGACGCGCCCGCTCTAGACTGGCCCGCGATGACCACCGACGAGCCGCAGGCAACTCCGCACGACCTGGTCCACGAGACCGAGGAACAGCTCGACGCCGTCGCCGAGGAAGCAGCGGACCTCGACATCGAGGCCGACGTCGTCGACGCCAAGACCGTCTCGGCCGCCGAACTCCGGTCCCTGTTCGAGGACCAGGCGCTGCCCTTCATGGACCAGCTGTACGGCGCGGCGATGCGGATGACCCGCAACCCGGCCGACGCGTCCGACCTGGTGCAGGAGACCTTCGTCAAGGCGTTCGCCGCCTTCCGGCAGTTCCGCCAGGGCACGAACCTCAAGGCGTGGCTGTACCGGATACTGACGAACACGTTCATCAACACGTACCGCAAGAACCAGCGGAACCCCTACCAGGGCACCATCGACGAGCTCGAGGACTGGCAGCTGGGCGGCGCCGAGAGCGTCACCCAGTCGATCTCCGCCCGGTCCGCCGAGGCCGACGCGATCGACCACCTGCCGTCGTCAGCGGTGAAGGACGCCCTGCAGGCGATCCCCGAGGACTTCCGGATGGCGGTCTACTTCGCTGATGTCGAGGGGTTCTCGTACCAGGAGATCGCGGACATCATGAAGACCCCCGTGGGGACGGTCATGAGCCGTCTGCACCGTGGACGCCGGCTCCTGCGGGGGCTGTTGGCGGACCATGCCCGCGAGACCGGGGTCGTCCCCGACGCAGCGTCGACGGCGACGATGCGTGGACGAGGCCGGAACACCGCGGCGCCGAGCCGTACTGCGGCGACGACCCGCACGGCGGCGTCGAGCCGTACCGCGGCGTCGAGCCGCACTGACCGAGAGGGTGAACGATGAGCGGCTGCGACTGCTCCAAGGCGAAGGCGGAGCTCGAGGAGTTCCTGCACGACGAACTCGGCCGCGAGGACGCGGCGGACATCCGTGAGCACATGGCCGACTGCCCAGACTGCGAGACCGAGCACCGTGTCGGCGTGGTGCTGATGGAGACCGTCAAGCGTGCCTGCAGAGAGACTGCTCCGGAGCAGCTGCGCACCGAGATCCTGACCCGTATCCGCGCGGAGCAGGCGACCCACTGACGTCGAAACACGGATGCCGCGCCGGGTAGGGTCGCGAGCATGACCCTCTCCGTCGAGTCGATCACCACCTGGTCCGACCCGGACGTCGCCGACGTCGCTGCCCTCGTCCGTTCCCTCGGTCACACGGCCGATGATGCTTCGATGCGCGCGCGTCTCGAGCGGCTCACCCCCGAGGCCGGACACCGGACCTGGGTCGTGCGGGCCGAGGACGGGCGTGCCGTCGCGGTCGCCGGCGCACAGGTCACGTGGGCCTACGCGTCGGACGAGCCGACCGCACAGCTGCTGCTGCTGGTCGTCGACCCGTCGGAGCGCCGTTCCGGAACGGGGTCCGCGCTGCTCGGCACGTTCGAGGCCTGGGCCGCGGAGCAGGGCGCGCGGCAGTTGTCGGCCGTCAGCGCTGCCGCGACCGACAGCGCGCACCGGTTCTACCAGAAGCGCGGGTACCACGACGCCGGGGTCCGGTACACCCGGATCGCGTAGCGGCGCGGGGGGCCCGGCGGCCGGCGGCCGGCGAGTCTGGTGCCGCGCGGCGCCGTGCCGGTTCGTCTGCGCGACGTCGCACCCCGACAACGACATCGCGCCCCGTTCTCACGGGGCGCGATGTCGTTGCGGGGGTGCGAACGATCAGTCGAGCGCCCGGTCGAGGACCTCGGCGGCCTCGGCAGCGGACCGCTTCGACGAGCCCGTGGCCGGCGCGGCACTGGCGGGGCGCGACGCGACGGACAGCGGTCGGCCGTCCAGGTGCGGCGACAGGTTCATGCACACGAACGGCCAGGCGCCCTGGTTCTCCGGCTCTTCCTGGGCCCACACGACGTCGGCGTTCGGGTAGCTGCCGAGGACCTGCAGGATGCGGTCGAGGGGGAGCGGTGCGAGCTGCTCGAGCCGGACCAGGGCGACGTCGGTGCGCCCGCGCTTGTCGGCCTCGGCGCGCAGGTCGTGGTGCACCTTGCCGGAGTGCAGCACGACGCGGCGAACGGCGTTCCGGTCGGTGACCTTCGCGTCGTCGATCACCGGCTCGAAGGTGCCGTTCGTGAAGTCCTCGACCGCGCTGGTCGCCTGCCGCAGCCGCAGCATCGCCTTCGGGCTGAAGACGATCAGCGGCTTCTGCGGACGCTCCCAGGCCTGGCGGCGCAGCAGGTGGAAGTACGACGCCGGGGTCGACGGACGTGCCACCACCATGTTGTCCTCGGCGCAGAGCTGCAGGTACCGCTCGATGCGGGCCGACGAGTGGTCGGGGCCCTGACCCTCGTAGCCGTGGGGCAGCAGCAGGACCAGGCCGGAGCGCTGTCCCCACTTCTGCTCGGCGGACGAGATGAACTCGTCGATGACCGTCTGTGCGCCGTTCGCGAAGTCGCCGAACTGCGCTTCCCAGAGCACCAGGGCGTCGGGGCGCTCGACCGAGTAGCCGTACTCGAACGCCATCGCCGCGTACTCGCTGAGCAGCGTGTCGTAGATGTAGAAGCGGGCCTGGTCCTCGGTCAGGTTCGACAGGGGCAGCCACTCCTGCCCGTTCTCGCGGTCGTGGAACACCGCCTGCCGTTGGACGAAGGTGCCGCGTCGGGCGTCCTGCCCGGCGAGCCGGACGGGCTTGCCCTCGGTCAGCAGCGAGCCGATCGCCATGAGTTCGGCCATCGCCCAGTCGACGCCGCCCTTGCGGGTCATGTCCGTGCGCTTGGTGAGCAGTGCCTGCAGCTTCGGGTGCACCTGGAACCCGGCGGGCGGATTGCCGTGCGCGTCGCCGATGAGCTCGACGAGCTCCTTCGAGATCGCGGTGTCGTGGACCTGCAGTTCGGTGTCGTCACGCTGTGCCGCTGGGCGTTCGAGCCCCTGCACGGCACCGTCGTCGTCGACCTGGATGACGGGGATCGTGCCGGTCTGCGCTTCGTGGGTCTCGGCGAAGGCGCGCTCGAGGCGGTCCTGGAAGTCGCGGTGCGCCTCGTCGTACTCCTGCTGGGTGATGTCACCTCGGCCGACCAGGGCCTCGGTGAACAGCGTCCGGACGGAGCGCTTGGCCTCGATCAGGTTGTACATGAGCGGCTGCGTCATCGAGGGGTCGTCGCCCTCGTTGTGTCCGCGGCGGCGGTAGCAGACCAGGTCGATGACGACGTCGCGGTGGAACTCCTGCCGGTACGCGAACGCCAGGTCGGCGACGCGGGCCACGGCCTCGGGGTCGTCCCCGTTGACGTGCAGGATCGGCGCCTGGATCGTCTTGGCGACGTCGGTGGAGTACACCGAGGTGCGCGCGGAGTCGGGCGGGGTGGTGAACCCGACCTGGTTGTTGATCACCAGGTGCACGGTGCCGCCGGTGCGGTAGCCGCGCAGCTGCGACATCTGCAGGGTCTCGACGACCACACCCTGGCCGGCCATCGCAGCGTCACCGTGGACGAGCACGGGCAGCACGCCGAACTCACCAGCCGGTCCGCGGTCCTGCTTGGCGCGGACGATGCCCTCGAGCACGCCGTCGACGGCTTCGAGGTGCGACGGGTTCGCGGCGATCGTGATCGGGATCGTGGTGCCGTCCGACGCGCGGAAGACCCCCTCGGTGCCGACGTGGTACTTGACGTCGCCGGAGCCCTGACCCTGCACGGCGCCGGGGAGCGTGGTGCCCTCGAACTCGCGGAAGATCTGGCCGTAGGTCTTGCCGGCGATGTTCGTCAGCACGTTCAGGCGGCCACGGTGGGCCATGCCGATCGCGACCTCGTCGAGCCCGGCGACGGCGGCGTGCTGGATGAGCGTGTCGAGGAACGGGATCGTCGACTCGCCGCCCTCGAGCGAGAAGCGCTTCTGGCCGACGTACTTGGTCTGCAGGAAGGTCTCGAACGCCTCGGCCTCGTTGAGCTTGCCGAGGACGCGCAGCTGCTCGTCCTTCGAGGGCTTCGAGTAGGGGACCTCGATGTGGGACTGGAACCAGCGACGCTGTTCCGGGTCCTGGATGTGCATGTACTCGATGCCGACCGTGCGGCAGTAGGCGTCGCGCAGGACACCGAGCACGTCACGCAGCGGCGCGTTCGTGGTGCCGGCCAGACCGCCGGTCACGAACTCGCGGTCGAGGTCCCAGAAGGTCAGCCCGTGGCTCTCGATCTCGAGGTCGGGGTGGGTGCGCTGGCGGTACTCGAGCGGGTCGATGTCCGCCATCAGGTGCCCGCGGACCCGGAAGCTGTTGATGAGCTCCTGCACGCGCGCGGTCTTGTTGACGCGGTGGGCCAGGTCGACGTTGATGTCGTTGGCCCACTGGATCGGCTTGTAGGGGATCCGGAGCGCCGAGAAGATGCCCTCGTAGAACCCGTGCTCACCGATCAGGCGCTCGTGCACCTTCTTCAGGTACTCGCCCGAGCCGGCGCCCTGGATGACGCGGTGGTCGTAGGTGCTGGTCAGCGTGATCGTCTTGCCGATGCCGAGTTCGACCAGGGTCTTGGACGCCGAGCCCTGGAACTGTGCGGGGTACTCGAGTGCGCCCGCGCCGATGATGGCGCCCTGGCCCTTGGTCAGGCGGGGGACCGAGTGCACGGTGCCGATGCCGCCGGGGTTGGTCAGCGAGATCGTGGTGCCCTGGAAGTCGGCAGGCGTGAGCTTGTTGTCGCGGGCCCGCTTGACCAGGTCCTCGTACGCCGACAGGAACTGGCCGAAGGTCAGGGTCTCGGCGCGCTTGATGCTCGGGACGAGCAGGGAGCGCGTGCCGTCCTTCTTGGGGACGTCGATCGCGATGCCGAGGCCGACGTGTGCGGGGGCGACGACGAAGGGCTTGCCGTCGCGTTCCTCGTAGAAGACGTTCTGGCTCGGGAAGTCCTTGAGCGCCTGCACCATGGCCCACCCGATCAGGTGGGTGAAGGAGATCTTGCCGCCGCGGGCGCGACGCAGGTGGTTGTTGATGACGATCCGGTTGTCGATCATCAGCTTGGCGGGGATGGTGCGCACGCTGGTGGCGGTCGGGACGGTGAGCGACGCGTCCATGTTCGACGCCAGGGTCTTCGCCATGCCACGCAGCGGGGTCGCCACGTCTTCGTGGGTCTCCTCGTGGTCGTCGGCGGCGTCGTTCGCCTCGGCCGGGATCGGCTGCGGGGACGGCTGCTTCGAGGTCGTGCGGGCCTGGATCGTCGCCCCCTTGCCGTCGCCGGACCCGGCCGGAGCGGCCGACCCGGCAGCAGCGGCAGGGCCACCAGGAGCGGCGGGAGCAGGAGCGGCGGGAGCAGGAGCGGCCGCAGGCTGTGCCGGGGCAGCGGTCGCGGCGGCCTTGCCGGAGGTCTGGTGGTAGCTCTCGAGCACGGGCCACCAGGACTCGTCCACCGAGTGCTTGTCCGCGACGAACTGCTCGTAGAGCTCGTCCACGAGCCACTCGTTCGCGCCGAATTCGCCCGCGGTCTCGTCAGTTCCGGTCAGATGGCTCGACACAGCCGATCGCCCACTCTCCGTCGATTGATGCTCGTGTGTGTCGTGCGGCTCAACCCTGCCCCGCACGTCGTCAAGCGTAGCCGTTCCCACATGTCCGTCCGGTGTCAGCCCGAGGCATGTCGTCCCGCAGTACGGTGGGCCGCATGAGGTTCTACGAGACGCGGCCGACCCACGACCTGACCTACTCCGACGTCTTCCTCGTGCCCAGCCGTTCCGGGGTCACGAGCCGCTTCGACGTCGACCTCGCCGCGAACGACGGTTCGGGCGTCACCATCCCCATCGTCAGCGCCAACATGAACTCGGTCACCGGTCCGCGGCTGGCGGCGACGCTCGCACGTCGGGGCGGGCTCGGCGTGCTGCCGCAGGACATGCACCTGCAGGACCTGGACGCCGCGATCCGGTGGGTGAAGGACCAGCCCGTCGCCTTCGACACCGCGATCGAGATGCGCGCCGACACCACGGTCGCCGAGACCCTCGAACAGCTCCTGCCGGTCGCCGGTCGCGGGGTCGTGGTCCGCGATGCCGCCGGCGAGTACCTGGGCTGCGTGCCGGCCACCCGACTGGGCACCGCCGGACCCGACGCCACCCTCCGCGACCTGCTGCACGGCGCGTCGACCGGGATCGACGCCGAGGACGCCGGCACCCCCCGCCACGTGTACGACGTGCTCACGGCAGCCGACGTCGACTTCGCGCCCGTCACCCGGCACGGCAAGGTCGTCGGCACCACCAGCCCGACCAGCGCCATCCGCTCCGACATCTACACGCCCGCCGTCGACGCCTCCGGCCGGCTGCGGGTCGCTGCCGCGATCGGCATCAACGGTGACGTCGCGGCCAAGGCGAAGGCCCTGGCGGCAGCCGGCGTCGACGTCCTCGTCCTCGACACCGCCCACGGTCACCAGGAAGCGATGCTCCGCGCGCTCCGCACGGTCGCCGCCCTCGACCTCGGCATCCCGCTCGTCGCCGGCAACGTCGTCACCGCCGATGCCGTCGCCCACCTGGTCGATGCCGGGGCGTCGATCATCAAGGTCGGCGTCGGACCCGGAGCCATGTGCACCACGCGCATGATGACCGCCGTCGGGCGTCCGCAGTTCTCCGCCGTGCTCGAGACCGCCGCCGCAGCCCGGTCGCTCGGCGCGCACGTCTGGGCCGACGGCGGCGTCCGCTACCCGCGCGACGTGGCGCTCGCCCTGGCCGCCGGCGCCAGCGCCGTCATGATCGGCTCGTGGTTCGCCGGCACGCTCGAGGCACCGGGCGTCCTGCGCCGCGACACCGCCGGCAAGGCCTACAAGGAGAGCTGGGGGATGGCCAGCGCCAAGGCCGTGCGCGAACGCTTCGAGCGCCTCGACCCGTACGAGCGTGCACGCAAGGCACTCTTCGCCGAGGGCATCTCGTCCTCGACGATCTACCTCGACCCCGAGCGCCCGAGCGTCGAGGACCTGCTCGACATGATCACGACCGGTGTCCGCAGCTCGGCGACCTACGCCGGCGCGACCAGCCTGGCCGAGTTCTCGGAGCGTGCGCTCGTGGGCATCCAGTCCGCCGCCGGGTACGAAGAGGGCAAACCACTCCCCGTCAGCTGGTAACCGCCACACGACGGACGGGAGGCCCGGTGCCAGCTGGCACCGGGCCTCCCGTCCGTCCTGTGCGCCCGTCTCAGCGGCGGCGGGTCGCGTCCTCGACGGTGCCCACCAGCTCTTCGAGGATGTCCTCGAGGAACAGCACGCCCGTCGTGCGCCCGTCGGCGTCGAACGCCCGCGCGACGTGGCGCCCCGCGGCACGCATCGTGGCGAGCGCGTCTTCCAGGTCCATCTCCGTGTAGAGCGAGATGAGCTGTCGGATGCGCTTGGGCGGCACCGGGTCGTCGAACTCGTCCGGACGCAGGTCGATGACGTCCTTGACGTGCACGTACCCGGTCGGGTCGCCCTGGTCGTTCAGCAGCACGTACCGCGAGAACCCGCGCTGGGCGACGGCCCGCTCGACGTCACCGGGGGTGGCGACGTCGGGGAGCGTGACCAGCTCGGACATCGGCACGGCGACGTCCTTGACCTTCTTCTCGGTGAACTCGAACGCCATGCGGAGCGTGCCGCCGTCGTCGGACAGCGTGCCCTCGCGGCGGGACTGCTCGACGATGGTCTGCACCTCTTCGACGGTGTAGGCGCTGACGGCCTCGTCCTTGGGCTCGACCTTGAACAGGCGCAGCACACCGTTCGCGACCGAGTTCAGGCCGACGACGACCCAGTGCAGGCCGTGGCCGATGTACCAGAGCGTCGGCACGAGCAGCAGGGCCGCGCGGTCCGGCATCGAGAACGAGATGTTCTTCGGCACCATCTCGCCGAACACCACGTGCAGGAACGACACGAGCAGCAGCGTGAACACGAACGCCACGACGCCGATGACCTCGACACTCCAACCGGTCAGGTGCAGGGGCGCCTCGAGCAGGTGGTGGATCGCCGGCTCGGAGACGTTGAGGATGAGCAGCGAGCACACCGTGATGCCGAGCTGCGTGGTGGCGAGCATGCGGGTGGCGTGCTCCATCGCCCACAGCGTCATCTGTGCGGCACGGGAGCCCTCTTCGGCGCGGGGCTCGATCTGCGAGCGGCGCGCGGAGATGACGGCGAACTCGGCGGCGACGAAGTACGCGTTGCCCGCCAGCAGCACGAAGAGCCAGAAGATGCCCCACCAATCGGAACTCAATTGGTGCCCCCGATCGAGCCAGAAGATCCCGCTGCGCCCATCCCGGAATCGGAACTCATCGGGTGGCCTCCTTCTTCTTCGTGTGTCGGGCGACCGGGATCGTGATGCCGCCCGGCGGGGTGTCGGTCGGGGTCGGGGTCCAGCGGATGCGGTCCACGCGGCGGCCGTCGAGTCGCTCCACGCGGAACACCCCGTCCTCGAGCGGGACCTCGTCGCCGACCACCGGCAGTCGGCCGAGCGTCGACATGATGAACCCGCCGACGGTCTCGTAGGGGCCGTCCTCGGGCACGGTGACCCCGGCGCGGTCCTCGAGCTCGTCGGGGCGCAGCAGTCCGGGGAACGTCAGCCAGTTGCGGGAGCGCACCACGTCGATGCGGGCGCGGTCGTGCTCGTCGGAGACCTCGCCGACGATCTCCTCGATCAGGTCCTCGAGCGTGACGACGCCGGCCGTGCCGCCGTACTCGTCGACGACGATGACCATCTGGTAGCCGCGACCACGGACCTCGGTCAGCAGGGTGTCACCGGGCATGGTCTCGGGGACCCGCTCGGCGTCGGTCATCAGCGCACCGACGGGGACCTCGGGGCGCTTCTCGCGCGGGACGGCGACGGCCTGCTTGACGTGCACGATGCCGACGACGTCGTCCGCGTCCTCCTCGATGACGGGGAACCGGCTGAACCCGGTGCGTCGGGCCAGGGCGATGACGTCCTCGGCGGACTCGGACACGCGGATCGTCGACAGGCGGGGACGCGGGGTCATCACGTCGCTGGCGTCGAGCTCGGAGAACGACAGCGTGCGTTGCAGCAGCGTCGCGGTGTCCTGTTCGAGGGACCCCTCGGACGCCGAGCGGCGCAGCAGCGAGGTCAGTTCCTCGGCGCTCCGCGCGCCGCTGAGTTCTTCCTGCGGTTCGATCCCGATGGCGCGCAACACGGCGTTCGCCGTGCCGTTCAGCACGGCGACCGCGGGCTTGAACACCGTCGTGAACGCGATCTGCAGCGGCACGACCAGGCGCGCGGTCTGCAGCGGGAGCGCGAGCGCGAAGTTCTTCGGCACGAGCTCGCCGAGGATCATCGACAGCAGGGTCGCGATGACGAGCGCCACGATGGAGCCGACCGTCTCGACGACGGGTTCGGACAGGTTCATCGCCAGGAACGGCGCCTCGAGCAGGGTCGCGATCGACGGCTCGAGCAGGTAGCCCGTCAGCAGCGTGGTGAGCGTGATGCCGAGCTGTGCGCTCGACAGGTGCGTCGAGGTGACCTTGAGCGCGGCGATGACCGGCGCCAGGCCGGCCTCGCCGCGGTCACGACGTGCTTCGACGTCGGCGCGGTCGAGGTTCACGAGCGCGAACTCCGACGCGACGAACACGCCGGTGCCGAGCGTCAGCAGGATGCCACCGACGAGCATCAGGACGTCGATGGGGCTCACCGGGTCCACCACCAGTCGGGGTGCAGGCGCAGTGAGTCAGAGCAGCTCACCGAGTGAGCGGCGGATGAGTGAGGCGAAGAAGGATTCGGAGGATCGTCCACAGTGGGTCGATGGTACCGCAGCGCCGCCCCGGAACCCCGGGAATCCGCCCTACTTGGTGACGGATGCTCGATGGTACTGCTGGGGCTCGTAGTCGATCGTGACACCGAGTTCGCGGGCGGCGCGGAGCGGGAAGCCGGGGTCGCGCAGGAACTCCCGGCCGACCATCACGACGTCGGCCTGACCGGTCGCCACGATCTGCTCCGCCTGGAACGCCTCGGAGATCATGCCGACGGCGATCGTGCCGATGCCGGCGTCACGCTTGATCGCGGCAGCGAACGGCACCTGGTAGCCCGGGCCGACGGGGATTGGCGCGCTGCGGACGTTGCCGCCGGTCGAGACGTCGGCCAGGTCGGCACCGTGCTCGTGCGTCCACCGCGCGACCTCCGTCACCTCGTCGAGCGTCAGCCCACCGTCGGTCCAGTCCGTCGCCGAGAACCGGACGACGACGGGGAAGCCCTCGCCGACCTCGGCGCGGACGGCGTCGACCACGTCGAGCAGGGCCTGCGCACGGTGCTCGAGCGAGCCCCCGAAGTCGTCGGTGCGGTGGTTGCTCAGCGGGGACAGGAACTGGTGCAGCAGGTAGCCGTGGGCCGCGTGGATCTCGACCAGGTCGAACCCGGCCTCGACCGCGCGTCGGGCAGCGGCGGCGAAGCCGAGCGCGACCAGCCGGATGTCCTCGGTCGTCAGCTCGCGGGGCTCGGCGTACCCGTCGAACGCGACGGCCGACGGGGCCACGGTGGTCCAGCCGCCGTCCTCGGCCGGGACCGAGCCCTGCGTCGACGACCAGGGGCGGTACGTCGACGCCTTGCGTCCGGCGTGCGCGAGCTGCACACCGGCGGCAGCGCCCTGCGCGTGGATGAAGTCGACGATAGGGCGGAACGCGTCGCGCTGCTCGTCGTTCCACAGGCCCAGGTCCTGCGGGCTGATGCGCCCCTCGGGCACCACACCGGTGGCCTCGACCACGACGGCTCCGGCGCCGCCCTTGGCGAAGCCGCCCAGGTGCACCAGGTGCCACGGCGTCGGGACACCGTCCTGCTGCTCGGCCGAGTACTGGCACATGGGGCTGACCCAGATGCGGTTGCGGACGGTCAGGTCACGGATGGTGATCGGGTCGAACAGGGCGTGCGTCACGCGGTGGCTCCTTCGCGGGGTGCGTCCTCGGCCAGGCGCTCGAGGAAGGTCCTGAGCCCGGCCGGCGAGACGTGGTAGTGGCCGACGGCGCCGATCGCTTCCGCGCCGGCGGCGTTCTCGGCCCTGTTGTCCACGAACACCATCTGCGCCGGCGCGATTCCCAGCCGGTCGCACGTGACGCGGTAGATGGACGGATCGGGCTTCAGCACGTGCTCTTCGGCGCTGACCACGACGGTCTCGAACAGCGACCCCATCGGGGAACGGCGGTACGGATCGCCGAAGTCGAAGCCCGCGTTCGACAGCAGGGCCACCCGGGTGCCCGCGTCGTGCAGTTCCTCGACCAGGTCGAGCACCTCGGGGTCGACCTCGAACCACCCGGTGTAGTCGATCGCCCACAGCCGGTGCACCTGGCTGACGCTCCAGTGGCGCCCGGTGCGCTCGGCGATGGCGCGCCAGTACTGCAGCACGGACAGGTCGCCGCGGTCCAGGTCGTGCCGGAGCTCCTGGTACACCGGGAACAGCTCGTCGGCGGTCAACCCGGTCGCCTGCAGCAGGGCGTCCCGCGCGGCGACGGGGGTGCGGCTGATCACCTCGCCGTAGTCGAACACGACGACACGACCAGGCAGGGACAGGCTCATGCAGTCCACCGTAACGTGGGGACGATGAACGCCTTCGTGTCCTTCGCCGTGTCCGATGCCGCCGCGTGGACGACCGCGCCCGTGGGGGAGTCGACGAAGTACCGGCGCGGGGTCCTCGGCGTCGCGACGGGGTCCGACCGCTACCCGGGCGCGGCCGTCCTGGGCGTGGACGCCGCGGTCCACACCGGCGTCGGCATGGTCCGCTACGTCGGACCCCGTCGCGCGACGGACTCGGTGCTGGCGCGGCGCCCCGAGGTCGTGGCGGGCGTCGGCCGGGTGCAGGCGTGGCTGGTCGGATCGGGGATCTCGGCGGACTCGCTGGACGACCTCGACGACACCACCGCGGACGCGTTCCGGCACGCCTCGGACGACGGGGTGCCGGTCGTCGTGGACGCAGGCGCGATCCCGCTGGTCGACCTCGGCGCGCTCGCCGTGCTGACGCCGCACGCGGGGGAGCTGGCGGGCGTGCTCGGCATCGACCGCGAGCGCATCGAGGCCGACCCCGAGGGCTCGGCACTCCGCGCCGCAGAGCAGACGGGCAGCGTCGTGCTGCTCAAGGGCGAGCGGACCCACGTCGTGACGCCCGACGGCGCGGTCCGCCTGGTGGCGTCCTCGGCGACGCCGTGGCTGGCGGCCGCAGGCGCGGGCGACGTGCTGGGCGGAGTGCTCGGCGCACTCGTCGCCACCCGTGCGGGTCGGGGAACGCTGTCGCCGTCGGACCTGGCGCACCTGGCCGCCGCGGCCGCCGTGGTGCACGGGACGGCGGGCCGTCGGGCGTCCGGCGGCGGTCCCTTCACGATGACGACGCTGATCGAAGCGTTGCCCGGCGTGGTCCGCGACCTGGTGACGACGGGCGACGCCACCGCCTGACGGGCGACGCCACCGCCTGACGGGCGACGCCACCGCCTGACGGGCGACGCAACCGCCTGACGCGCCGTGCCGACCCGCGCGACGACCCCGTCTGACGGGCGACGCCCCGACCTGACCCGGAACGCCGATCCGGCACGCCGATCCGCCCCGCCGATGCGGCTTCGCGGGAACACGCACGTCTCGCGGGAGCCCGCATCGATCCCGCCACCGGGGTGCGGGGTGCTCGTGGGAGTCCGGACGGACGGTTAGACAGGGTCCCGAGGGACGACGCGGGGCTCCCATCACGAGTCCGGTTCCGCCCTCGGGAAGCGAACCCACTCACCATGCAGGATGCAGACCACACCGTCAACGAGGACGGTCACCCGACCCCACGTGCCGACCGGGCGCCGCGACGACGCATGCGCGTCTCGCGGTTCCTGCTCGTCACGGCCGCGGTCGTCGCCGCCGGGGTCACCCTCGGGTCCGTGTCGACCGCCGACGCCCGCCCGGCCATCGGCGACCGGCCCTCGCCTTCCCCGTCCGCCGCCACCCCGACGCCGACCCCGACGCTCGCGCCACCCACGACCGCGCCGTCGTTCGCCGAGGACTTCGACACGAACGCCGCGTCGGGTGGACAGTTCGCGGCGACCTACGCGAACGCCTGGCAGCCCTACCCCGACGCGATGAGCAACAAGTACTACTCGGGCGAGGTCATCAGCGCGCACGACGGCATCATGGACGTCGCGATGGACGGCACCCGCGGCGCGGCCGGTACCTTCGGCACCCAGCAGGGTGCGTGGTCGCACGTCGGCGGGACGTTCAGCGTCCGCGCCCGTGCCACCGGGGGCGACGACAACGGCGCCGCCTTCATGCTCTGGCCGACGTCGAACGTCTGGTCCGAGGGCGAGCTCGACTTCCCCGAGGGCACCTTCCAGGGCACCGTCGGCGCCTTCAGCCACGCGATGACGCCAGGGCAGGAACGGCACCAGAACGGCCTGCACACCACCGCGACCTGGCGCACGTGGCACACCTACACGACCGTCTGGGTGCCGGGGGAGTCCGTCAAGTACTACGTCGACGGCACGCTCGTCTTCGCCGACACCCAGTACGTCCCGACCACCGCGCACCGGTACATGTTCCAGATCGGCAACAAGGGCGAGCCCGGGAACCTGGAGATCGACTGGGTCCGCATCTGGTCGGCCACCGGTGGGTGAGTCGCGGCCCTGGACGCTCCCACGAGACGGACTGGAGGCGCGGTGCCAGCTGGCACCGCGCCTCCAGTCCGTCTCGTGCACCGGGGAAGTTACGCTCGTCCGGTGCAGCAGTCCAGGTGGTTCGCGCCCGTCGGCGCAGCGGTCGCGTTCCTGGCGGTCCACGCCGTGCTGTGGTGGCTCGCCACGACGCTGCCCAACCAGCCGATCGGTGACGTCGAGATCACCTACCGACGGTGGATCGCGACCGGGCTGACCGACCACGTCTGGGTCGGCACCGACACCGCCTGGGTCTACCCGATCCTGGCGATCCTGCCGATGGCCGCCGCGGCGATCGGTGGTGTCGAGCACATCGCCACCGGGTGGCTCGCGCTCATGGTCGTGCTCGACGCGGTCGCCTGCGTGTTCCTCTGGCGGTTCCGCGCGCTCGGCGTCCGGGTCGTGTGGTGGTGGCTGCTCTTCCTGCTCGCGCTGGGGCCGATCGGGCTCGGGCGGATCGACACCGTCGCGACGGCCGTCGCGATGATCGGCGTGTGCTTCGTCGCGACCCGGCCGGCCGTGGCCTCCGCGGTGTTCACCGCCGCCGCGTGGGTCAAGGTGTGGCCCGCGGCGCTCGTCGGCGTACTGCTGGTGCTGCGGCGCGGCCACCGTCGCGGTGTGGTCGTCGGGGCGCTGACCGTCACCGCCGTCGTCGTGCTGGTCGACGTGCTGTTCGGCGGCGCGGCGTACCTGCTGTCGTTCGTCGGCCAGCAGTCCGGCCGTGCGCTGCAGATCGAGTCGCCGCTCGCGACGCCGTTCATGTGGGCCGCCGCCGCGCACGTGCCCGGTGCCGCGGTCTACTACGACACGGGCATCCTGACCTTCGAGGTCTCGGGCGCCGGCACCCACCTGGCCGCGGCGCTCTCGACACCGCTGATGACGGTCGTCGTGCTCGGCGGGGTCCTGTTGGCGGCGTGGGCGGTCGGCCGTGGCGCTCGTCGTGCGGACGTCGCGCCGGTGCTCGCGCTGCTGTTCGTCGCGGCGCTCATCGCGACGAACAAGGTCGGGTCGCCGCAGTACGTCGGGTGGTTCGCGGTGCCGATCGTGTGGGGGCTGGTCGCCGGACGGGGCAGCGCCCGCCGGTTCCTGCCGGTCGCGATCGCCGCGCTGCCGATGGCGCTGCTGACGCAGGTGATCTACCCCGGCTACTACGACCAGGTCCTCACCGTGCAGCCCTGGATCCTGGTCGTGCTGACGCTCCGGAACGTGCTCGAGGTCGCGCTGCTGGTGTGGGCCGTCGTCGCGGTGGTGCGGATGGGGCTGGCAGGGACGCGGGGGCGCGTCGGTGCTGGTGCTGGCACGGCTGCCGCCGCTGGCGCGGCTGGCTCGGACGGCTTGTCTGGCGCGGACGGTCCTGCGCGGACGCGTCCGCCGAGGGGCAGGATGGACGCATGATCGTCGCCTTCTCCGTCGCTCCCTCCGGTGGGCCGTCCGCACAGTCCGACGGGTCCGTGCACGATGCCGTCGCGGCAGCCGTGCGGGTCGTCCGCGACTCCGGGTTGCCGAACCGCACGTCGTCGATGTTCACCGAGATCGAGGGCGAGTGGGACGAGGTCATGGACGTCGTCAAGCGCGCCACCGAGGCCGTGGGGGAGTACGGCACGCGGGTGTCGCTCGTGCTGAAGGCCGACATCCGCCCGGGGTGGACCGGGGAGCTCGACGGCAAGGTGTCGCGTCTCGAAGCCGCGCTCGGGGACGGTTCCTGAGTCCTCGTCCGACACGCCGCCCGGGTTGCCGGTGATGTCGGTGGTCGGGTGTGTCATGGCCGCAGGCAGTCACGACCGGTGGCGCCGACAGGACGAGGAGTCAGCGATGCTGCACGACGAGATGCACGACGGCTGGTGCGACGACTGCGACACGCAGACGGTCGTCGTCGATCGTGACGCCGCGTCGGGCAGCGCCTGGGCGACGTGCACGGAGTGTGGTGCCGGGTGGGTGCACCGTGACGATTCGCCGGAGCACCGCGTCGTCGAGCACGAGCAAGAGCGCCGCGCCGCCTGACGGTCCTGCTGCAGGACGGCCCTTCGGTTCGATGGTGCTTCGGTATGGTCGAATCGATTCGGCTTGCTCTTCCATCGACGCGTTGGAGCGGTCTACACTGACCGGGTACCCCGCCTGACGGGCCCGGTACCGACCCGACCGCCAACCACGTTCGAAGACCAGGCACATGTCCCAGCTCTCGCCGGCGCGTCGCGCGCTCGCCATCACCGCACTCGCCCTGGGCGGGTTCGCCATCGGGTCGACCGAGTTCGTCGCGATGGGGCTGCTGCCGAACATCGCGCAGGCGCTGCTGCCCACGCAGTACGCCGTCGACCCGGACGCCGGGATCGCGCACGCCGGGTGGCTCGTCAGTGCCTACGCGCTGGGCGTCGTCGTCGGTGCCCCGACCATCGCGGCGATGAGCGCGAAGTTCCCCCGCAAGGGCCTCTTGCTCGTCCTGCTCATCGGCTTCGTCCTGGCCACCATCGCCAGCGCGCTGCTGCCCTCGTTCGGCCTGGTGCTCGTGGCACGATTCGTCGCCGGTCTGCCGCACGGCGCCTACTTCGGCATCGCGTCCATCGTCGCCGGCGACATCATGGGGCCGGGCAAGCGCGGCAAGGGCATCGCGATGGTGCTGCTCGGGCTGTCCGTCGCCAACGTCATCGGTGTGCCGGCCATCACCTCGGTGGGGCAGAACGCCGGCTGGCGCGTGGCGTACGGCGTCGTCGCCGTGCTCTTCGTGGCCACGTTCCTGGCCGTCGCCGCGTTCGTGCCGCGCTCCGCCCGCGACCAGTCCGCGTCGATCGGCCGCGAGCTCCGGGCGTTCCGTGTGCCGCAGGTCTGGCTCGTGATGGGGCTCGGGGCCGTCGGCTTCGGTGGGTTCTTCGCCGTGTACTCGTACATCTCGCCGCTGGTCACCACCGTGACCGGACTGCCCGAAGCCGTCGTGCCGCTCGTGCTCGTCGTGGTCGGGCTCGGCATGGTGGTCGGCGGGATCCTCGGCGGACACCTGGCCGACCACAGCGTCAAGCGCACGATCTACATCGGCATGCTGGCGCTGATCGCGTCGCTGCTGTTCATCGTCCTGACGGCGCAGTGGACCGTCGGCGTCTTCGTCGGGGCGTTCCTGCTCGGCGCGACGTCGTCGGCCATCCCGCCCGCCGTCCAGTCGCGGCTGATGGACGTCGCGGGTGATGCGCGCACGATCGCGGCGGCGCTCAACCACTCGGCGTTCAACATCGGCAACTCGCTCGGCGCGGCCCTGGGTGGCGCGGTCATCGCCGCCGGGTTCGGGTTCGTCGCGCCGGGGTGGCTCGGCATCGTCCTGGCGCTGCTCGGCGTCGGCATGACGGCGGTCAGCTACGGTGTCGAGCGTCGGTCGACCCGTCGCGCACGGTTGACCAGCCGGCACCCGTCCACCGGCCCGATCACGGCGCCGGTCCCCACCGCCTGAGCAGCGGACGGCTGCGTCACGCTGTTGTGGCGCCGCGGCGTCGCCGGCGCAGCCATCGCCGCCAGACGCGTTGCAGGTCGCCCCACCGGCCGGCCAGGAAGACGCCGAGTGCGGTGACCCCGACCGCCGTCAGCGCCGGCCCGACCCACCCGAGATCGATCGACTCGCGGTCGTACACGATGGTCGGCAGACCGTCGTCCTCAGCGTCGACGTCGCGCCACCCGGCGCGTACCGGTGCACTCGGGACCTCATCACGCGCGAACCCGCCGTCGTCCAGGCTGACGTCGTGCAGCGTGCGGTTGCCGTCGTCGGCGGTCCAGTTCCCGAACGCCGTGCACGTCTCGCCGTACCGCGCGGGCTCACACGAGACGTGCTTCGCCGTGAAGGTGCCCCAGTGGACCGGTTCCCGAAGGGACGCCCGCTCGGCGACGGTGATGGCGACACACGCGACGGTGACCGCGGCGAGGACCAGGTACGTGGCCATCGCCAGCGCCGTGACGACGGGGTGACGTCGACGGAGAGTGGAAGCGGTGTGTCGTCGTCCGGCCGCGTGTCGCCGTCGGGGTCCGCGGGTGCCGTCCGGCGGGTTCGATGGTGCCACGACTCGATCGTAGGGCCGTGCGACCCGTCACCCCGGCCGCCGAGTGGTCGCGACACCCCGTCCGCGCTGCGCCGAGTGGTCGGAGAACGTCGATCGGCCCCGGTCCGGTCGACGATCCGTGACCGCTCGGCGAAGGCGAGCGGGGAGTCGTGACCAGTAGGGGCCGATCGAGAGGGAGAAACTGCCGAACAGGAGCCGAACAGGAGCCGCGGGGGCTACAGCCCGTGCGGGCTGCCGTCCTCGAAGATGATGCCGTCGGTGATGGCGCGCTTGCGCAGTGCCACCTTCGTGCCCACGTCGAAGCCGGCCACGCGGTACTTCTCGCGGATGCGCTTGAGGTAGCTCTTGGCGGTCTCCTCCGAGATGCCGAGCTGGTACGCGACGCTCTTGACGGGCTCGCCGCCGCCGTACAGTGCCATGACACGACGTTCCTGCGCGCTGAGCTTCGGGACACCACCCACGTCGCCGCTGTTGATCGCCAGGTCGAGTTCGGCGGACACGTACTGCTCGCCGCGCTGCGCCGACCGGATCGCCTCGACGATCATCTCGGCGTCCTCGCTCTTGACCAGGTAGCCGAGCGCTCCGGACCCGAGGGCCTCGCGCACGACGTTCGGCTCGGAGTACGTGCTCATGACGACGGTCTTCACACCGGCGGTCTTGAGCGTCGAGATCTTCAACGAGACCGGGATCGAGTCCTTCAGGTCGAGGTCGAGGAGCACCACGTCGACCGGGAACGCCGGGCTGGTGAGCAGCTCGGGCCAGGTCGTCACGGCGGCGACGAGCGTGATGTCGTCGGCGGCACCGCGGATCCACTCGGTGAGCGCGCCGAGGAGCATCCTGTGGTCGTCGACGAGGGCGAGTCGGATCGGTTGCTCTGGAGTCGCCATGCTGGCGTCCTTTCTCGTGGTCTGCGTGGCCGAGCCTAGGTGGCGGGCGCACTCGGGTGGCGCAGGCTGTCCGGGTGTCCGGCAAGCGCGTCGGGACACGTCACATCGTGGGGTGCCGGCTCACGACGCAGTGGGCGTGGACGTGGACCGCGCCGTCCCGCATCGTGTCGGTGTACGGGCCGACCCGGGCGAGACCGCTCCAGGTCGCCGGTCCGAGTCGCCGACGGGGGATCCCGCGGGACTCGATGACGATCGGCACGTCCATCGTGTCGTCGGTGACCGGGTGACCGTCGCTGCCGACGGGCCCGAGCGTCACCGACACCATCGGGACCCCGGGCTGCAGTCCGCGTCCGTCGCCGACCATCTGCCACAGCGCCTGCAGCAGTCCGTCACGCTGGGCCGGCGTCAGGTGACCGGCGAGCGATCCGGGGTCGGCGACACTGACCGCACGTCCCAGGTGGTCGGACTCGGTGATCGCGTGGTAGAGCCAGGTCTCACGGCGGCCCTCGATCAGGTGCAGGCGGAGTTCGGTGGCCAGTGAGGCGGCGACCGACGAGGACGCGTCGGACAGGGGCAGCGGGTCCGTCCCGTTGGCAACGGCGTCCAGGAGCTTCTCGGCGGCCAGGTCGAGGCGCGCGAGCTCGTCCGACGCCAGCATCCCGACGGCGAACTGCGGTGCCGTGACGTTCGACTGCACGAGCACCCGGTCGAGTTCGCGTTGCACCAGCTGCCGGAAGCGGTGCGTGACGAAGATGGCCACCGACGGCGGCACGACGACCAGGGCGAGCATCGAGAACAGCCCCGGGATCGTGTCGGCCGTGATCGGCGTGGACGCGATCGACATCGCCACGAACGCCAGCCCGAGCACCGTGATCGCGGTCGCGACCTCGCGCGCCGGACGGAGGGTCGCGACGGGCAGCAGGGCGAACCCGGCCGCGACCGACGCGGTCGCGGTGTGGGCCAGGTCGTGCTCGGGCCACACGCCGATGAAGTCGAGCGTCACGACGCACGCGAGCACGACGCAGATCAGCACGAACGCGACACCGGTCAGGCGTTCGCCGTAGGTCATGACGCTCAGCGCGACACCGACCGACGCGATGGCGAAGAGGATCCAGGCCGCCGCCGGCAGCCACGGCATCGAGTAGTCGTTCCACCGGGTCAGGAAGAGTGCGATGCCGGCCACGGCCTCGACCGCGGTCAGGACAGCGGCACCCAGGCCGAGGTGCCCCGCACCGAGTGACGCCCCCGGCTTCGCGGCCTGCCGCAGCGAGCGTGCGCCGGTGGAGGTGGAGGGGAGGCCGCGCGCCTGCCGACGTTCCGTGCCCCGGTACCGCTCACGGGCCTCCCGTCGGGTCCGCGGAGCGGGCTGCTGCGGCTCGCCCGGGAGTCCGCGGTTGATGGTGTCCTCTGGCAGTCGGCTCATCGTGGTGCCTCCAGGACGACCGTGGTGCCGGAGCCCGGCGCGGAGAACAGCCGCGCGTCACCGCCGACCTCGCGCAGACGGTTCACGACGCTCTCCTTGAAGCCGAGGCGCTCTTCGTCGATGGCGCCGATCTCGAACCCGACACCGGAGTCGGTGACCATCGCACGGACCATGTCGTTGTCGTGGACGATCGTGACGTGCGCCTCGGCGACACCCGCGTGCCGGCGGACGTTCTCGAGGCACTCGGCCAGCGCGAGCAGGAACGCATCGAGCACGTGCGACGGCAGCAGGACCTGCCCGGTGCCGTGCCAGCTGACCTCGAGGCCCATCCGGCCGAACCGCTGCTTGACCGACTCGAGGGTCTGCCCGAGCGGAGACTCCTCGGCGCGGGTCAGGGAGTAGTCGCCGGACTGTTGCGGCTGCGGGGTCGCACCGAGGCGCAGGTGCCGGAGCAGGCGGGCGTCCTCGGCTGCCTGCTCGCGCATGGCCTGCTCGGAGACACCACGGCCGGAGTGCGCCAGCAGGGTGAGCGTGGCGAGGACCGTGTCGTGCAGCAGCCGGGCGCCCTGTCGGCGCTGGGCCTCGGTCTCGCTGGCCTGACGTTCGGCGCGGTGGGCGGTGCCGATGCTGTAGATGCGGCGGGCGACCCGGGGGATGCTGAGCGAGATCCAGTACGCGACGACCGCCGTCAGGATCCAGCCGAGCGCGGTGCCGCCGACCGTGGTGTTGAGGACCGACCCGGTCGCGTGCACCATGATCGCCAGGGACGCCGCACCGCCGAGGACCGACAGTCCGAGTCCGGCCAGGTGCCCGCGCTGCGCCATCAACAGCGAGGACAGCCCACCGGCAGCCAGCGGGACCAGGCCGCTCGCGACGACGAGCCGGTCCTCGCCGGTGGTCGCGGTGGTCAGGACGAGCAGTGCGGACAGGCCCGACACCTGCGCCAGGGCGGTCCACCAGACGGCGCCGTTCCAGCCGAAGACCACGAGCGCGCCGATCATCACGACGATGCAGGCGACGCCGATCGCCAGGGGACCGGCCGGCACCGCGAACGAGCAGAGGACGCTGACCAGGCTGATCAGCGTGCAGACGATGCCGACGACACGGGTCGTCGACCGGAGGAGCCGGTCACGTTCCTGTGCGATGAGTTCCATCGGTGTCCTGAGAGAGGTGTCGTCGGTCGTCGTGGGACGCGTGTCGTCGTCGACACGCGGTGGTGCGGGTGCTGCTCTGTCCGGTGCCCGTCCGTTCGGGTTCGCGAGCGGTTGGGAAACGCGAGCCTCGGTCGTGACCGACACTCGGCCATCATTCCACGGGGGACACCCGATGGGGGTCGTTCGGCGCGCCAGGTCGTTGGGTTTGGCAACGAAGTCGTTACCGCGGGCGCGATGGAGTCGTCACCGGACGCGCTCAGTCGAGCAGTCGGCGCAGGTGTTCCCCGACTGCCTGGTGCTCGATGAGGAACCCGTCGTGCCCGAACTCGCTCGCGATGACCGCCGCACGGTCACCGTCGATCGCTCCCGGCACCCCGGCCGCGATCCGGTGCTGGTCCTCGACCGGGAACAGCCGGTCGCTCGAGATCCCGACGACGAGGGTGCGCGCCGAGATCCGTCCGAGCGCGGCCGCCACCCCGCCGCGCCCCGCCCCGAGGTCGTGCGAGTCCATCGCGTGGGTCAGCGTGACGTACGTCGAGGCGTCGAACCGGCGGGTGAACTTGTTGCCGTGGAAGTCGAGGTAGCTCTCCACCGAGAACCGGCCGTCGTCGCCGAGCGGTGACACGTCGGACTGCCACGACCGGTCGAACCGCCCGTTCAGCTCGTCCGAGGCGCGGTACGTCATCATCGCCATCCGCCGGGCGAGTGACAGCCCGCGGGAGGGACCCTCGCCGGCGTCGGCCTCGAAGTAGTCGCCACCGGCGAACCCCGGGTCCATCTGGATCGCGGCCCGCTGCAGCGAGTTCGCGGCGATCTGGTCCGCGGTGGTCTGTGCGGTGCTCGCGAGCACCGCCAGCCGCTCGACCCGCTCGGGGTGCACCGTCGCGAACTCGAGCGCGTGCATGCCGCCCATCGACCCGCCGACGACGGCCGCGAACCGCTCGATCCCCAGCGCGTCGGCGAGCTGGACCTGTGCCTGCACCTGGTCGCGCACGGTCACGAACGGGAAGCGCGAGCCCCACTCCACCCCGTCGGGCGCCACCGACGAGGGCCCGGTCGAACCCTGGCAGCCGCCGAGCATGTTCGGCGCGACGACGAACCAGCGGTCGGTGTCGATCGCTCGGCCCGGCCCGACGACGTCGCCCCACCACCCGGCGGTCCGGTGGCCGGGGCCGGCGTCGCCCGTCACGTGCGAGTCGCCGGTCAGTGCGTGGAACACCAGGATCGCGTTGTCGCGGTCGGGTGCGAGCTCGCCCCAGGCCTCGTAGGCGATCCGCACGCTCGGCAGGCGGCCGCCGCGGACCCACTGCTCGCCGATCGACACGAACTGCCGCGATCCGGGGTGGTCGCCCGGACGCCAGGCTCCGGTGACGGGCGGCTTGCCGAGGGTGCCGAGCGCGGTGCCCGGGACCAGGGTGGACGGCACGGAGTCCTCGGGAGTCGTCTGCCAGTCCATGGTGCGTCCATTGTCGTGGACGGGCGGCCCGGGCGCCGCCGTGTTACGTCCGCCGGGGCGCGTGGTCGGGTTGCGCCCGGTGCGACACCGTGGACGTCGTCCGACATCGGATCTGTCGCACGAGCGGAGGTGTGCCACGGAGACGACGATGCCGCTGTCGTGCGACAGCGGCATCGTCGTTCCGCCGGCAGCGCGAGCGCGGCGCCAGCGAGGGAGCTACGCGCGCAGCCCCGCCTGCGACACCGCACGCGCCGCTGCGAGCCCGGCCTCGAGGTCCGCCTTCAGGTCGTCGACGTTCTCGAGCCCCACGGACAGGCGCACCAGACCCGGCGTGACCCCGGTGGTCAGCTGCTGCTCGGGCGTGAGCTGCGAGTGCGTGGTCGACGCCGGGTGGATGACGAGCGACCGCACGTCGCCGATGTTCGCCAGGTGCGAGAACAGCGTCAGGTTGTCCACGAGCGCACGACCGGCGTCCACGCCGCCCTTGAGCTCGAACGACAGCACCGCGCCGACGCCCTTCGGTGCGTACCGGCTGGCGGCGCCGTACCAGGGCGAGGTCGGCAGGCCGGCGTACGCCACCGTGGCGACGTCCGGGTGCGCGTCGAGCCACTCCGCGATCTCCTGCGCGTTCTGCACGTGCCGTTCGATGCGCAGCGACAGGGTCTCGATGCCCTGCAGCAGCGCGAATGCCGTGTCGGGGGAGTTGGACGCGCCCAGGTCGCGCAGCAGCTGCACCCGCGCCTTGATGATGTAGGCCAGCGCGTTGCCCACCGCCTGGGCGAACACCGCACCGTGGTACGAGGGGTCTGGCGTGTTGAACTCGGGGAACTTCTCGGGGTGCTCGGACCACGGGAACGTGCCGCCGTCGACGATGATCCCGCCGATGACCGTGCCGTGCCCGCCGAGGAACTTCGTCGCGGAGTGCACCACGATGTCGGCGCCGTGCTCGAACGGACGGATCAGGTACGGCGTCGCGATGGTGTTGTCGACGATGAGCGGCACGCCGGCCTCGTGCGCGATGCCCGCGACCGTCGTGATGTCGAGCACGTTGATCTTCGGGTTGCCGATCGTCTCGGCGAAGAACAGCTTGGTGTTCGGGCGGACGGCGCGGCGCCACTCCTCGGGGTCGTCCTGGTCCTCGACGAAGGTGGTCTCGATGCCCAGGCGCGCCAGCGTGTACTTGAACAGGTTGTACGTGCCGCCGTAGATCGACGACGAGGACACGATGTGGTCGCCCGCCTGTGCGATGTTCAGCACCGCGTACGTCTCCGCTGCCTGGCCGCTCGCGACGAGCAGCGCGCCCGAACCGCCCTCGAGCGCGGCGATGCGCTGTTCGAGGACGTCGTTCGTCGGGTTCATGATGCGCGAGTAGATGTTGCCCGGCTTCGCCAGCGCGAACAGGTCACGCGCGTGGTCGGAGTCCTGGAAGACGTACGAGGTCGTCTTGTAGATCGGCGTCGCACGGGCCCCGGTGGTCGGGTCCGGCTGCGCGCCGGCGTGGATCTGCGTGGTCTCGAAGCGCCACTGGGCGGCGTCGTTGTCGGTCATGTCGGGCTCCTGTCCGTCTGCTGGCGTCCCGGCCGGGAGGCTCGGATCACGTGCGCGTCGCGGCTCACGCTACGGAGGTGGCCGGGCGGGCACCAGCGCTGCCGACTCGTGACGTAACGCGCGCTGCGGGCGCGAGCCGGGCCTCCCGTCCGCCGCGCGCACGGTGCGCGTCTGTCGTGTGGTGCGCGCCTGGCCGGCTGGTGCGTGGTTGTTGCCGTGCACGGGGCGGGCAATCTCGCACGTACCGTCAACCTCGCACGGTGCGCTCGTCCGTCGGCGGTGACCACGGGGGATCGGTCGCGGCCTGCCGCGACGTCGCGCGCTGCCGACTGAGCGCAGCGAAGACGACCGCCTGCGCGGAGATGTCACTGCCGGAACAGCCAGCCGACCTTCGGCTCGAGCAACCACCGCATGGCGCGGCGCACGAACGGCTGCGCCAGGAACAGGCTCACCGCGCACGCGATCGCCACCATCAGCAGCACGAACGGCCATGCCGAGTGCGGACCGGCCAGCACGCCGGACTCACGGATCGGGTAGAGCACGAAGGTGTGGAGCAGGTAGACGTACATCGTCGCGGCACCGAACTGGGTGATCCACACGTTCCGCCGCGGCACGAGCACCAGGAACGACGCCGTCAGCAGGGTCGCCAGCAGCATCAGCCCGAAGCGGACGGCCCCGGCCCACCAGGCGTCCTCGCCCAGGCCCGAGTACGAGTCGTCGTAGAAGAACCAGTGGTGCAGGTCGAACTCCTTGAACTGCGGGATCCACACCACGCACGAGACCGCCCACGCCAGGAACACCAGTCCCGCCGCGAGACGCACCCGGACCACCGTGCGGCGACCGGCCTCGTACCAGCGGTCGAACACGCCCCACTGCTTGACCTGCCACCCGAGCAGGAAGAACGGCAGCAGGCTGATCGCCCGCGACAACGAGAGCGTCGAGTCGACGTTGTCGAAGTACCCGACGCCGATGCTGAACACGACCGCCCAGAACAGCGGCCACCGCAGCTGCGCCAGGTACGGCAGGATCAGCCGGAAGATCCCGAGCGCCAGCAGGAACCACAGTGTCCACGTCGGCTGGGTCGGGTTGAACGTCTTGCCACCCTCGACGATCCCCTGCACCACGGTCCAGATCGTCTGCATGATGATGTACGGCACGACGATGTCGGTGATCGTCCGCCGCATCCGCTTGGCCGTCGGGGTGTCCGCCGACGAGAAGTACCCGCTGATCACACCGAACGCCGGCATGTGGAACGCGTAGATGAACGTGTACAGCGCCAGCGCGTGCTCGCTCGCGGTCGTCTGGCGCTGGATGGCGTGCCCGATCACCACGAGCGTGACCGCCAGGAACCGCGCGGTGTCCCACATCGGGATCCGCACGCGGGCGCGGCCCGGCTCCAGGCTGGTCGCCGGGGCCGAGGGAGCCGGGGGAGCTGCGTCGGTCGTCATCGACGGTCACGGTACCGGGAACCGAGCCGCCCGGTGTCGGTACGGTGGCCACGTCACCACGCCGACCCGACCGGTCGGCCACCGCCGGACAGCTGGAGGAACCACATGGGACGTCGCGTCGTCGTCACCGGAGCGAGCTCGGGCATCGGAGCAGCGACCGTCTGCCGCTTCCGCGCGCAGGGCTGGGACGTGCTGGCGGTCGCCCGCCGCGCCGACCGGCTGGCGGCGCTCGCCGCCGAGACAGGCGCCGAGACGATGGTGGTCGACGTCACCTCGGCCGACGACGTCGCCGCGCTCGCCGCCCATGTGGCAGCGACCGGGGGTGTCCACGCGCTGGTGAACAACGCCGGGGGTGCGCTCGGGTCGGCCACGGTCGAGGAGTCCGACGTCGAGGACTGGCGCACGATGTTCGAGGTGAACGTCATCGGCACGAAGCGGGTCGTCGCCGCGCTGTTGCCGCACCTGCGGGACGGCGCCCGGGCCGAGGGCAGCGCAGACATCGTCACCGTGACCAGCACCGCGGGCTTCGTGTCGTACGAGAACGGGGGCGGGTACAACGCCGCGAAGGCCGCGGAGCACGCCCTGGTCGGAGCGCTGCGCCTGGAGCTGAACGGCGAGCCGATCCGCGTGGTCGAGATCGCGCCCGGGCTGGTGAAGACGGACGAGTTCGCACTCGTGCGCTTCGGCGGCGACGCGGCCAAGGCGGCTGCGGTCTACGACGGGGTCGAGGACCCGTTGAGCGCCGACGACGTGGCCGAGGCGATCGTGCACAGCGTCGAACTGCCCCCGCACGTCAACCTCGACCTGATCACCATCCGTCCGGTGGCCCAGTCGGCACAGCACAAGCTCGCCCGCGGCCCCCTGGCACCGAAGGCGTAGCCGCACCCGCCCGCACCCGCTCGCCCGCACCCGCCCGAACGCGCCCGCCCGCACCCGCCCCCACGCGCCCGGGCGGCAAGTGCAGGTCGCGGCGGTGGCACCCCTGCCGGTACCGTGGTCGGATGCCGATCAGCAGCGAACCCGCCGAGTCCCCGTCGCCAGCTGTGGTCACCGTGACGAGCGGCCCCGAGGTGCTCGGCTGGCTGGAGTTCGGTGACGCGGCCCGCCTGCTCGCCAAGGACGTGCTGTCCGCCGGCTTCGAGCCCGAGGTCGTCGTGGCCGTCGCCCGCGGTGGCCTGATCATCGCCGGTGCCGTCGCCTACGCGCTCGGCACCAAGGAGTGCGGCTCGATCAACGTCGAGTTCTACACCGACGTCGAACAGCGGCTCGAGGAACCCGTCGTGCTCGCCCCCGCGCTCGACGCCCCCAGCCTGGCCGGCAAGCGCGTCCTGGTCGTCGACGACGTCTCCGACTCCGGACGCACCCTGGCGCTCGTCGTCGACATCATCACCCGCGCGGGTGCCGACGTGCGCACCGCGTGCCTGTACTCGAAGCCCGGCACCGTGCTCGAGCCCGACCACGTCTGGCGTCGGGTCGACGGCTGGATCACGTTCCCCTGGAGCGCCCTCGCACCGGTGACGGCCGAGTCGTGAGCATCCACCTGGTCGGCGGCGGACCCTTCGCCGCGTCCGACGCCGCCACGCCCTTCCTCGCCGAGGCGACCGCCCGTGCAGCCACGGTCGGCCGCAGCGCGCCCCGCATCGGACTGCTGTCGGTCAGCAGCGCCGACGGGACCACCCCGTCGTCGACGCCCGACATCGCCTCGGTGCTGTCGGACACGGCCGACGTGCTGGTGACCGAGGTCGCGCCCGGCCAGCCCTTCACGACGAGCGTGCTCAGCGACGTCGACGCACTCGTCATCGGGGGCGGCCGCACGCCCGACTACCTCGACGCGATCGCCCCGCTCGTCGACCAGATCCGGCTGCTCGTCGCCGACGGTCTGCCGTACCTGGGCTACTCGGCCGGCGCGATGATCGCCGCCGACCGTGCCCTGGTGGGCGGATGGCGTGTCGGCGGCGTCGAGGTCTGCCCCGAGGGTGCCTCCGAGGGGCTCGACGAGGTGGAGCTCCGCGAGGGACTCGGCTTGGTCGACCTGACCATCGACGTGCACGCGGTGCAGGCCGGCACGCTCGCGCGGCTCGTGGCCAGCGCCGAGGCCGAGTTCGTCACGGCAGGGCTGGCCATCGACGAGGACACCGTGCTCGTCGTCGGCGAGGGCGCGCTCGAGGTCCGCGGCGCCGGCAGCGTCTGGCGGGTGGTGTCCGGGGACGAGTCGGTCACCGTCGCAACCATGGGCGCCTAGCTGTACCCGGCCATGACGTTGGTGACACTTCGGGTCTTGTGACGTGACGAGGCCTCCTGGCTTGATGGAGCTGTCTAGTTCTGCCATCACCAGGA
>NZ_JBKFAJ010000012.1:0-58202 GCF_053345565.1 Microbacterium sp. M1A1_1b | reverse complement strand
CGACGCGGTCGCGCTGACCGGCGAGCTCGAGGGTCGCTACATCGAGTTCGTCGACCACCTGCACGAGCACTTCGTGACCCCGGTCGACGTGCACGGGGGCCGCTACTGGGCCCCGACCGCCCCCGGCGCGGGCACCGAGATGCTCGCCGACTCCCTCGACACCTACACCTACCCCGACGGACCGGTCTGGGCGGCGGCCTCGGCCACCGATCCGGTCCGCGACACCATCCGCGTCGCCTGACCGGCGCCCGGACGCACGCAGCACCAGGCACACAGCACCACACCACCCAGCACCACGACACCCGACTCACCCAGCACCACGACGAAGTGGAGACACCGATGCAACGACGTTTCATGGCGGGGCTGGCGGCAGCAGCTGCCGCAGCACTCGTGCTCACGGGCTGTTCCTCCGGCAGCAGTGCCGGCGGCAGCCAGTCGAAGGACGCCCTGACCTGGTCGATGTGGATCGCCGGCAAGGAGGACAAGGCCGCCTGGCAGAAGGTCGCCGACACCGTGAAGAGCGAGGACGGCATCAGCCTGACGATCCAGGGCGCACCGTTCGAGAACTACTTCACCAAGCTCAGCGCGCAGCTCAGCGGCGGCAGCGCGCAGTGCATCGTCAGCATGCAGTCGCTGCGTGCCGCCAACTACACCGAGTCGCTGCTGCCGCTCGATGACCTGGCGAAGAAGGAGGGCACGGACCTGTCCGCCTTCGACAGCACGGCGCTCGACGGCATGAAGGTCGACGGCAAGCTCTACGGTCTGCCGTACGACACCGGCCCCATCATGATGTTCTACAACAAGGACCTGTTCAAGCAGGCCGGCGTCGCCGACCCCGCGCCCGGCTGGACCGTCGACGACTTCGAGAAGGCCGGTGCGGCGCTCAAGGCGAAGGGCATCACCGAGTTCGGTTCGACCGTCGGCGACCTGAACCTCGAGTCGATGATCTACGGCTACAACGGTGGTCGGGTGATCACCTCCGGCGGCAAGATCGACGCCACGAACACCAAGTTCGCGGACGGCCTCGACTGGATGGGCAGCCTGGTCAAGAAGGGCTACGCCACGCAGGCGTCGTCGGACACCTCGACGCCCGGCAACGACTTCGCCGCCGGCAAGGTCGCGATGTACACCGACGGTCCGTGGTCGCTCATCAGCCAGAAGGCCAAGGTGAAGTTCGACCTCGGCGTCACGACGCTCCCCGCGGGCACCTCTGGTCCCTCGACGTTCGCCGCCGGGTCCGGCTTCGGGGTGTCGAAGCAGTGCAAGTACCCGGAGCAGGCGTACAAGGCCGTCGAGACGATGACCAGCGAGAAGGTCCTGACGTCGCTCGCCGAGCAGGGTCGCGCCTTCCCCGGTCGCACCGCAGCCCAGGCGTCGTGGTACTCGAGCGCCGGGATCCCCGGAGCCGAGGACGCGCTCAAGGCCGCCCTTGCCAAGTCGTCGCCGCTGCTCGGCAACAAGCAGAGCGACCAGCTGTCCCAGCTGTTCACGCAGTACGCCCTGCAGGCGGTGAACGGGCAGTCCACCGGCAAGGAGACCATGTCCTCGATCGCCAGCCAGCTCGGCACCCAGTGACCGACCCGGTGACGGACGGGCGCGGCCCGCTCAGAGCGACGCGAAGCGTTGCGCGGGCCGCGCCGACGGAGCCTGCGGAGTCGGGGGCGACCCCGCCCCGCGCCTCCAGTCCGACACCACCCACCCCCAGGACCGCGCGAACGATCAGGAGGTCGTCGCATGACCACCATCCAGGACCCACCGGCCGCATCGGCCGTCCCCGCGGTCGCGACCGCGGTCGCGGCCGGGACCACCGGGCCGAAGCAGCGGGACGGCGCCGCCGTCGAGGTCGGGCGCCGCTCCTGGTGGGGCGCCGCGTTCGCCGCACCCCACTCGCTCGGGCTCGTCGTCTTCACGGCGTTCCCGATCCTCGCCTCGCTCGTCGTGAGCTTCATGAACTGGCCGACGCTCGGGGACCGGTCGTTCGCCGGCCTGCAGAACTACACGAAGCTCTTCAGCGACCCGGTCTTCCGGACCGTCACGCTGAACACCGTGCTGTTCGTGGTGCTCTACGTGCCGCTCAACCTGGTCGTGTCGCTCGGGCTCGCCGCGTGGCTGACCCCGCGGATCCGCGGACGCCACGTGTTCCGCGTGCTGTTCTTCATCCCGACCATCACGCCGATCGTCGCCAACGTCGTGGTCTGGCGCATGCTGTACCAGCCCGGTGGTGCCATCGACGCGTCACTGCAGTCGACCCTCGGCGTGCACGCCCCGAACTTCCTGGCCGACGAGCACTGGGCGATGCTCGCCATCGTCACGATGAGCGTGTGGCAGGGCTTCGGCTACAACATGCTGATCTTCTCGGCCGCGCTCGACTCGGTGCCGGAGAACCAGCTCGAGGCCGCCGAGCTCGACGGGGCCAACGCGTGGCAGATGTTCTGGGCGATCAAGTTCCCGCTCATCTCGCCGTCGGTGTTCTTCGCCGCGATGATGACCCTCATCACGTCCTTCCAGGTCTTCGTGCAGCCCTTCGTCCTGACCAAGGGCGGACCCGGCACCGCCACCGAGACCCTGGTGCAGTACATCTACAACACGGGCTTCCAGAACCAGCAGCTCGGGCTGGCGTCCGCCGGCGCCTGGGTGCTGTTCGTCATCATCCTCGGCGTGACGGCCGTGCAGTTCCTCGGGCAGAAGCGGTGGGTGCACTATGAGTGAAGCGGTGCGGAGTGGCCTCGGTGCCACCACGGCGAACCGGACGGTCAACCCCAGGTCGCTCGCCCGGACGCGGCCGGCGCCCCGCCCTGGTCGCGTGCGACGTGCGATCGGGTACGTGCTGCTGTGCCTGGTGGCGCTGCTGTTCGTCTCGCCGCTGGTGTACATGGTGGCGACGAGCCTGAAGCCCGCCGACCAGGTGTTCACCACCCCGCCGACGCTGTGGGGGCGGTCGCTCGAGTGGGACAACTACGTGCAGGCGTTCACGTACCTGCCCTTCGCGCGGTTCATCCTGAACGGTGTGTTCGTCGCCGCCGTCGGCACCGCCATCAACGTCGCCGTCGCGGTGCTGTCCGGGTACGCGTTCTCGCGGCTCCGGTGGCGCGGTCGGAACGGCGTGTTCGTCCTGTTCCTGGCGACGCTGATGATCCCGCAGGACGTCCTGGTCATCCCGATGTACGTGATGATGCAGGGCCTCGGGTGGGTCGACACCTTCAAGGCGCTCATCATCCCGTGGGCGTTCACCGCGCTGGGCGCGTTCCTGGTCCGGCAGTTCTTCCTCACCATCCCGCAGGAGCTCGACGACGCGGCCCGGGTCGACGGCGCCGGCCCCGTCCGGACCTTCTTCTCGGTGATGCTGCCGCTCGCCCGGCCGACGCTCGCCGTCCTGGCCGTCTTCTCGTTCATCTCCTACTGGAACTCGTTCCTGTGGCCGCTCGTCGTCGTCAACGACGTCGAGGCGCACGGCACCATCCCCCTCGGCCTGCAGCAGTTCTTCGGACAGCAGGGCAGCGAGTGGAACCTCGTCATGGCCGCATCGGTGATCTCGATGCTGCCGACGGTCATCCTGCTGATCCTGCTGCAGAAGCACCTCGTCAAGGGCATCGTCACCTCCGGCCTCGGTGGCCGGTAGTCGCCCCCCGTGAAAGGAACACCGTGACCACCACCGCACCGGCCCAGCCGCAGACCGCGACCGACCCGTCCGGCCTGCCCGCCTGGTTCACCCACGACCGCTTCGGCATGTTCATCCACTGGGGCCTGTACGCGCTGCCGGCCCGGCACGAGTGGATCAAGAACCGCGAGTACATCACCGAGGACGCCTACCAGCGGTACTTCGACCACTTCGACCCGGACCTGTTCGACGCCGCCGACTGGGCGCGTCGGGCACGACTGGCGGGCATGAAGTACGTCGTGCTCACCACGAAGCACCACGAGGGCTTCTGCCTGTGGGACTCCGCGCTGACCGACTACAAGTCCACGAACACGCCCTTCGGCCGCGACATCGTCCGTGAGTTCGTCGTCGCCGTCCGCGCCGAGGGGCTCAAGGTCGGCTTCTACCACTCGCTGATCGACTGGCACCACCCGGACTTCACGATCGACGGGCACCACCCGCGGCGGAACGACGGCGACCAGGCGATCGCCGCGCTCGACGAGGGCCGCGACATGGCCCGCTACCGCGAGTACCTGCACGGGCAGGTCACCGAGCTGCTGACCGACTACGGCCAGGTCGACTACCTGTTCTACGACTTCTCGTACCGCGAGGACGACCACCACGACGTCTGGGGCGGCAAGGGCCGCGAGGACTGGGGGAGCGAGGAGCTGCTGGCGCTGACGCGTCGCCTGCAGCCCGGCATCATCGTGAACGACCGGCTCGACATCCCGGGCGACATCGTCACGCCCGAGCAGTACCAGCCGGACAAGCCCATGGAGGTCGACGGCGTCCAGGTGCCGTGGGAGGCGTGCCAGACGCTCAACGGCTCGTGGGGCTACGACCGCGACAACCAGAACGTCAAGAGCGTCGACCTGCTGGTCCGCATGCTCGTCGACGGGGTGTCGAACAACGGGAACATGCTGCTCAACATCGGCCCGACCGGCCGGGGCGAGTTCGACGGGGTCTCGCGTGCGACGCTCGACGGCTTCGGGGCGTGGATGCACCAGCACGGCCGCTCGGTGTACGGCGCCGGCCCCTCGGAGTTCCAGGCACCGCCGAACGCCGTCTACACGCAGAACGGCAACCGGCTGTACCTGCACCTGTTCGCCTGGCCGTTCGAGCACGTGCACCTGGCGGGGCTGGCGGGACGCGTCGAGTACGCCCAGCTGCTGAACGACGCGTCCGAGGTGTTCTTCCGCTCGATCGACCCCTCGGTCCGGGCACTGACCACCGGACTCGGCGGCCAGCCCGCGGGGACGCTGACGCTCACGCTGCCGATCCAGCGACCCGACGTCGCGCTGCCCGTCGTCGAGCTCTTCCTGCGCGACTGATGCAGCGGATCCTGTCGCGCACCCGCCTGCGGGCCGGGCGCGAGGACGACTACGAGCAGGCACACGCTGCCATCCCGGACGCCCTGGTGGAACGCCTGCGTGCCGCCGGGGTGGCGAACTGGAGCATCTGGCGCGACGGCCAGGACCTGATCCACCTGATCGAGGTCGAGGACCACCGTGCCATGCGTCGGGCGCTGGCGGACGACCCGGTGAACGCCGACTGGCAGGCCGTGATCAACCCGCTGCTCGAGGCCGACGACGACTACTCGGGGAACGACGACGGCGTGCCGCTGGTGTGGACGCTCGAAGGGCAGGCATGAGCGACGTCGAGTTCGACCGCGGACCGTTCTGGTTCGGCGGCGCGGGGATCGGGAACCTGCTGCGCGAGGTGTCCGACGACGACGCGCGCGCCACGGTCGACGCGGCGTGGGACGTCGGCGTGCGCGGCTTCGACACGGCCCCGCACTACGGCCTCGGGCTGAGCGAACGACGGCTCGGCGCGGCACTCGCCGACCGGCCCCGGGATGCCTACGCGCTGTCCACGAAGGTCGGACGTCGGCTGGTGCCCGGACCGGGTGACGGCACGGACGACGACGGGTTCGCGGTGCCGAACGACCTGGTCCGGCAGTGGGATCCGTCCCCCGACGGGGTGCGCCGCTCGCTCGACGAGTCCCTCGGCCGCCTCGGGCTCGACCACGTCGACGTCGCCTACCTGCACGACCCCGACGTGTACGACCTGCACGCCGGGCTGACCCAGGCGCTGCCGACGCTCGCCGCGCTGCGGGACGAGGGCGTCGTGCGGGCGGTCGGCGTCGGGTCGAACTCGGTCGCCGCACTGACGGCAGCGGTCGACACGGGGCTGTGCGACGTGGTGATGCTCGCGGGCCGGTACACGCTGCTCGAACAGCCCGCAGCCGAGCTCGTCGCCACCTGTGCCGAGCGCGGCGTGGACGTCGTCGCGGTCGGGGTCTACAACTCCGGGCTGCTGAGCCGTCCGCTGCCCGCCGAGGACACCACGTACGACTACGCCCCCGCGCCGGCGGAGCTGCTGGACCGGGCCCGTGCGCTCGCCGCGGTGTGTGCGCGGCACGGGGTCACGCTCCCCGAGGCCGCGCTGGCCTTCCCCCGTCGTGCGGCGGCCGTCCGTGCCGTCGCGGTCGGAGCGCAGTCGGCGGAACAGGTGCGCGAGAACGCCGCCCGTGCCGCCGCGGTGGTCCCCGAGGCGCTGTGGCACGACCTGCGCGCCGAGGGCCTGCTCGCGAGCTGACCGCCAGCGCGGGGAGCGTCGCACCCCACAACGAACAACGCGCCCCGTCGAGACGGGGCGCGTTGTTCTTGTGCGGGCGCGATCCGCGCCGAGGGGCGAACCCTAGTTGCGCGCGCCGCGACCGGCGAAGCGCGTGTAGAGCAGCAGCACGATGATGGCGCCGATGACCGAGCCGATGATGCCGGCCGGCTGGAAGAAGCCGTCCATCGGGTCGTGCTGGAAGATCAGGAACCCGAGGAACCCGCCGACGAACGACCCGACGATGCCGAGGACGATGGTCATGAGGATCGAGATGCTCTGCTTCCCGGGGACGATCAGGCGCGCGAGCGCACCGGCGATCAGTCCGACGATGATCAAGCTGACGATGAGACCGAGCACGGTGTCCTCCTGGTGATGCGTCCGGATTGCTGCCGACGGGTGTCGGCTCCGGGCCAGTCCCTGAGTGAACCCGGTGGCGGCTGACCGCGCTCACACCGCGTGTACCCCGATCGTCAGTCGAGCGACCGCCGCAGCCACCGTTCGACGCCCTCGACGTGCGCCACGACCAGGGCCTGCACGAGCTGCGGGTCGCGGCGGCGGATCGCGTCGACGATGGCCGCGTGCTCGTCGAGCGTGCGCTGCACCGAGCCGTTCTGCGTCAGCCCGCGCCACACCCGCACGCGCACGGTCTTGCTCGACAGGGCGTCGAGCAGCCCCGACAGGTACTGGTTGCCGCCGATGCCCGCGATCGTGGAGTGGAAGAGCAGGTCGTGCGCGACCAGTTCCTCGACCCCGGTGGCGTCGTCCACGCTCGCCATCAGCGTCGCGAGCTCGTCGATCTGCTGCTCCGATGCCCTCGCCGTGGCCAGCACCGCGGACGCCGGCTCCAGGATGCGCCGCACCTCGAGCAGGTCGACCAGCGATCGGTCGTGGTGCATGTCCACGACGAAGGACACCGCCTCGAGCAGCACCGAGGGTTCGAGCGACGTGACGTAGGTGCCGTCGCCGCGCCGGACGTCGAGCACGCGGATGAGCTCGAGCGCCTTCACCGCTTCGCGCAGGCTGTTCCGCGACAGCCCGAGCGACTCGCTCAGTTCCTTCTCCGGCGGCAGCCGCTGCCCGGGCGTCAGTTCGCCGGACACGATCATCTGCTGGATGCGCGCGATCGCGTCGTCGGTCAGCGAAGCCATGCGATGCCCTCTTCCTGCGCCGGCTGGTACCGGACCTGACGACGATATCCGCACCGGTCCTCCTGGACGCGGCAGCCGGCCATCAGGCGGGTCGGAGCCGCAGCGCCTGCATCCCCCCGTCGACGGCCAGGTCGACGCCCGTGGTCGACGCGGCCAGGGGGCTCGTCAGGTATGCGACGGCCTCGGCGACCTCTTCCGGGGCGACGAGTCGGCCGTGCGGCTGCCGTGCCTCGAGCGCGGCGCGCTCGGCCGCGGGGTCGTCGGCGGACTCGAGCAGCCGGCCGACCCACGGGGTGTCCGCGGTGCCCGGGTTGACCGCGTTGACACGGATGCCCTCGCGCAGGTGGTCGGCGGCCATCGCGCGCGTCAACGCGGCGATCGCGCCCTTGGTGGCGGAGTACAGCGCGCGCTGGGGCAGCCCGGCGGTCGCGGCGATCGAGCAGGTGTTCACGATGGAGGCTGCGCCCGACTCCCGCAGGAACGGCAGGCAGGCGCGGGACAGCCGGACCGCCCCGAGCACGTTGACCTCGTAGACCCGGCGCCACTCGTCGTCCGGGTTGTCCTCGACGGTGCCCTGGGCGCCGATGCCGGCGTTGTTCACCAGGACGTCGATCCCGCCCAGGGCGTCGGCGGCTGCTGCCACGGCCGCACGGACCGAGGCGTCGTCGCTGACGTCGCACGTGAAGGACGGGAAGTCGGCCGAGGGCCGCAGGTCGAGGACGGCGACGGTCGCCCCACGGTCACGCAGGGCGACGGCGATCGCGGCGCCGATGCCGGAGGCGCCGCCGGTGACGACGGCGCGCAGGCCGTGGTGGGACTGACCCGGCACCGCGGGCGTGGCCGCGGTGGCGGGCGTGGACGGTGCGGCGGCCATCAGGCGGCACCCATCGTCTGGCGCTGGGACCCCAGGCCGTCGGCGGTGAGCTCGACGACGTCGCCGGGCTGCAGGTACGGGGCGCCACTGCCGAGCGCGACACCAGCGGGAGTGCCGGTGCTGATGACGTCGCCCGGGTACAGGACCATGAACTGCGACAAGTAGTGCACGATCTCGGCGGGGTGGAAGATCATGTCGGCGGTGGAGCCGTCCTGGCGCACCTCGCCGTTGACGGTCAGCCGCAGTCCCAGCGCTGCCGGATCGATCGCGTCGGCGGTGACCAGCCACGGGCCGAGCGGGTTGAACGTCTCGCAGGACTTGCCCTTGTCCCACTGCCCGCCGCGCTCGATCTGGAACTCCCGCTCCGAGACGTCGTTCGCGATGGTGTAGCCGGCGATGTGCGTGGCGGCCTCGTCCTCGGACTCGCAGTAGCGGGCGGTCGTGCCGATCACGATGGCGAGCTCGATCTCCCAGTCGGTCTTCGTGCTCTTGCGGGGGACCAGCACCTGGTCGTCGGGGCCGATCACCGTCATCGGGTCCTTCATGAACACGATCGGCTCGGTCGGGATGTCCGCGCCGGTCTCGGCAGCGTGGTCGCGGTAGTTCAGGCCGATGCAGACGACCTTGCCGGGACGGACGACGGGGGCGCCGCGGCGCAGGGTGTCGGCGTCGGGCAGGACGGACAGCTCGCCGGCATCGAGTGCCCGCTGCACGCGGCCGACCGGGTCGTCCGCCAGGAAACCGCCGTCGATGTCGATGGTGACCGGTCGGAGGTCGTGTGTCCGACCGTCGGCGTCGATGGCCACGGGGATCTCCCCACCGGCCGGGCCGAGTCGTGCGAACCGCATCGTTCCTCGCTCTCCGCGCTGCTGCGTCGCAGCGCATGCGACCGTTCAGCCGCTGCGCGGTCGCCGTGACCGCGCAGACATCCTATGTCTGCGGTGGGACCGCGGCAAGGTAGACCCGCTCGGCCGTCCGGTGGAAGACGGCGTCGCGTTCGCCGTCCGACAGGTCCGCCAGTGCGTCGGTTGCCGTGCGGAGCACCTCGGCGTACTCGCCCTGCAGGGTCGAGACCGGCCAGTCCGACCCGAACAGCGAGCGGTCCGGGCCGAAGGCCTCGACCACCTGGCGGGCGTAGTGGGCGACGGGCCGGTCGCGCCAGTCCGCACCCGCTTCGGTCACCAGGCCGGAGACCTTGCACAGCACGTTGGGACGCGCAGCCAGGTCGTCCATCCGGGCACGCCACGCGATGCGCACGTCGGTGTCGTCGTGCGCGATGTCGGGCTTGCCGGCGTGGTCGAGGACGAAGACGCCGTCGGGGACCGCGTCGACCAGGGTCACCGCTGCGGCGTGTTCGCGGTCGCGGACCAGCAGGTCGAACGGCATCCCGGCAGCGGCGAGGACCCGCACCCCGGCGATCACGTCGTCGCGGGCGAGCCAGTCGCGGTCGGGCTCGTCGTGCGCCAGGTGCCGGATGCCGACCAGGCGCGGGCCACCAGGTCGTTCCAGGTCGACCAGGGCCGCCAGCTGCTCGACGACGTCCGGCGCGGTCAGGTCGACCCATCCGACGACGCCGGCCACGGGGGCGGGCTGCGACAGCAACCACGCGGTCTCGGCGGGGTCGTGCACGGCCTGCACGGCGATCGTGGCCTGCACGTCGGTGCCGTCGACGGCTGCGCGCAGGTCGTCCACGTCGAACCGGCGGCGGATGGGCGCGACGGAGTCGTCCATCCAGGCGTAGTCGCGGTCGGCGGGGTCCCAGAGGTGGTGGTGCGCGTCGAGGATCACGCCGCCATCATGCCGGACCCATCCGACGTCTGCCCGGGTGCGGGCCGATCAGCGCGCGCGGGCCTCTGGGGCAGTGGTGGGCGTGCCGAGACTCGGCGTACCGGACACTCTGCGGCGGACGGCGGCCGCAGCGTGTCCGCGGGGCCGAGACTCGGCGCCCGCACGCCCCGGACAGCGGCAGCCGGCAAGCGGCAGCCGGCGCCCGGCTCAGACGATGCCGGACGCCTCGAGCTCGGCACGCAGCTCGGCGTCCGAGGGCTCCACGAAGTGCTTGCCGTTCGGCAGCACCACGACGGGGATGTTCTTGCGCCCGCTGATCGCCTCGGCACGCTCGGCCGCCGACAGGTCCTGCTCGACGTCGACGTACGTGTAGTCGATCCCGAGCCCGTCGAGCAGCGCCTTCGAGCGCCGGCAGTCGCGGCACCAGTCAGCGCCGAACATGGTCACCTGGTCGAACGTCATGTCGGTCATGCTGAGAGAGTACGTCGGACACCACCAGGACATTCCCGTCCCGGCTCGGAACAGCGGCCGCACCGGCGAGCATCCTGGGTGCATGAGCACGATCGCCGACGTCCCCGTGGACCACCCGCACCACCGCCACGGCTGGTGGTGGAAGACCCTGCTGGTCGGGTTCGCGCTGTGGGTCGTCACGATCATCGTGACCGTGTACACGAGCAACACCAACCTCGTGCCGACGATCATCCTGCTCGGCAGCTTCCTCGTGCCGTTCACGGTCGTGCTCTTCGTCATCGAACGGGTGACCGGCACCGTGAGCACGATGCAGCTCGTCACCGCGTTCTTCGTCGGCGGGATCCTCGGCGTGCTCGGGGCGTCGCTGCTCGAGTCGAACCTGCGGCAGGGCGCGCTGGTGTACCTGGCGGTGGGTCTGGCCGAGGAACTCGTGAAGGGCGTGCTGCTCGTCGTCGTCGGGTGGCGCGTCCAGCCCAAGACCGCGCGACAGGGGGCGCTGCTCGGTGCGACGGTGGGGGCCGGGTTCGCCGCGTTCGAGTCGGCGGGCTACGCCTTCAACGCCGCGATCACCACGCGCGGGATCGACCTGGCGTCGCTGCTGCAGACCGAGGTGCTCCGCGCGATCCTGTCGCCCGTGGGACACGTGCTGTGGACCGCGATCCTGGGGGCGGTGCTGTTCGGCGTCGCACACGGCCGACCGCGCTTCCGCTGGACCTGGGCCGTGCCGGTGACCTACGTGGTGGTGTCGGTGCTGCACGCGCTGTACGACTCGAACTCGACGATCTCGACCGTGCTGGCGTTCGTCCTGACCGGCACCCCGCTGTCCGCCGCGCAGAACGGTGCGGTGCCGTCCTCGGTCGCCGGGCTGGTCACGACGCTCTACCTGGTCGGACTCGCCGTCGTCTCGGCGATCGGCGTCGCGGTGCTCATCGGCGTGCAGGTGCACTTCCGCCGACGGGCCCGAGCCGCGTCCCCGCAGCCCCGGGTCCCGGGCTGGTACGACGCACCGCCGCCCCGCGCATTGCGCTGACCCGCCCCTACGCTGGTGCCATGCCGCTGCGCCCCGACCCCGACACGTTGGCATGGGCCTCGGCAGCGGTCCGGCACCTGGCCCGCACGACCAACCTGCTCATCGCGGCCCGTCGGTTCCGCATCATCGGCGGCGACCCGCGCGACGCCGCAGCCCTCGACGCACTGCTGACCGCCCTGGGTGCCCGCGCCGCAGCAGCAGACGAGCGCATCGACCACCTCTGGTGTCTCGGCACGCCGGAGCAGAGCGCGACCGCGGTGCAGAGCGCGATCGCGGTGCCGGCGGCAGCGGACCAGCCTCGCGGCCACACGCTCGTGGTCATCGACGCCGGACGCCACCAGCCCGCCGTCGACGAGGACGCCTTCGGTCCCGTCACCCCCGTGCGCCCCGGCGTGCTCGGCGTCCCGATGACCTCGGACGACGTGTTCCTGGTGTCGACAGGCCGCGAGCCCGAGGACGACCCCGCCGCCGAGGCCCGCCTGCGCTGGGCCCGTCGCGCGATGCCGGTCTCCCGCGCGGTCGCCGCCGAGCTGCGCGACCAGGGACTGCTGCGCGGCACCCGGATCGGCGTCGCGATGGTGCTCGAGCCGAAGACCGCCGTGCTGTCCCTGCTGCTGCGCGAAGCCGGCGCCGACGTCGTCGTCTACGCCCACGCCGACGAGACCGACGACGCGGTGGCCGCAGTGCTCCGCCGGACCGGCCTGCCCGTCTTCGCCGACAGCACCGCGACGCTGGACGAGCAGAAGGCCCTGGCGCTCGCGATGCTCGACACGCGGCCGCACGTCCTGCTCGACGACGGCGCGCACGTCATCCGGCTCGCCCACCAGGAGCGCCCGGACCTGCTGCCGACGATGCTCGGCGCGGCCGAAGAGACCACGAGCGGCCTGACCGCCCTGCGTGTGCTGGCCGACCGGGGACAGCTCGGCATCCCCGTGGTCGCCGTGAACGACGCCCGCACCAAGACCTTCTTCGACAACCGGTACGGCACGGGGCAGTCGACGGTGTTCGCGGTGCTCGACCTGGTCGACGCGCTGCCGTCCGGTACGCACACGGTCCGGCCAGGAGGCTCGGCGGTCGTCGCCGGGTACGGTCACGTGGGCGAGGGGGTCGCCCTGGTCCTCCGTGCGCTCGGCTTCCATGTGGCGGTCGCCGAGACCGACCCGGTGCGTGCGCTGCAGGCCCGGTTCGCCGGACACGCCGTCGCGCCGCTGATCGAGGCCGTCCGCGATGCCGACCTGGTGATGAGTGCGACGGGGGTCGCGGACACGATCACGGTCGAGGTGCTCCGCGCCTGCGCTGCCGATGCGGTCGTCGCGGTCGCGGGCGGCGTCGACCAGGAGGTCGCGATCGACGCCTCGCTCGCCGCAGGGGCCGAGCGGGTCGTCGTGGGGCGGAAGGCCGAGCGCTTCACCTTCCCCGGGTCCGAGCGGGGCGTCCTGGTGCTCGACGACGGCGGGTGCATCAACATCACCGCCGCCGAGGGCAACCCGATCGAGATCATTGACCTGTCGTTCGCGGTGCAGCTCGGCGCCGTCCGGATGCTGCTCGAGCGCGGCGACGAACTCGACCGGGCCGTCGTGCCCGTCGACCCCGCGGTGGACGAGGCGACCGCCCGCGCGGCGCTGGCCGCGTTCGGCAGCCGAGCGGAGCCTCCCGTCCCGGTCGCCGCGCAGCCTGCCGACCGCCAGCCGGACGTCCGGACGACCCGCTTCGGAGCCCCCGCATGAGCGAGACGACCGTCCACTCGGCCCGCATCGTCGTCCCGATGACCGCGCCACCCATCGCCGACGGCGCCGTGGCGGTGCGCGACGGCCGGATCCTGCACGTCGGCGAGCGCTCGTGGGTGGTCGACCAGCTCGACGGCTCGACGTGGACCGAACGACGCTGGCGTGGGGCGCTGCTGCCCGGGCTCGTGAACGCGCACTCGCACCTGCAGTACACCGGCATGGCCAGTGTCGGGCGCGGCCAGTACCGGGGATTCGAGGACTGGGCCAGCGCGTTCAACGACGTCTACGCGGGCGAGCACGACTGGCGCGCCGAGGCGGCGGCCGGCGCCGCGCAGTCGATCGCCGCCGGGGTGACGAGCATCGCGGACATCGTCACCGACATCGAGGCAGCGACGGCCCTGCAGGACGCCGGTCTGGGCGGGATCGCCTACTGGGAGGTGATGGACTGGGAGAACGCGGCGTGGCAGGAACACGGGCGCGACCAGGTGCTCGACGAGCTCGCGCGCATCCCGACCAGCCCCGGCGCCGGCCTGTCCCCGCACGCGCCGTACTCCCTCGACGTCGCCCCGCTGCTCGAGCTGCCGGACATCGTCCGCCAGCGTGGCCTGCGGCTGCACCTGCACCTCGGCGAGGCCGCCTTCGAGGGCGAACGACTCGCCTCGTCGCTCGAGCACGGCACCGACTGGCACCTGGCGAACGTGCCGTCGTTCCGGGCCATGCGCGCGCTCGGGTTCGGCGCGAGCGCGACCTCGTTCGTCGACCGGCTCGGTGTGCTCGGACCCGACTGCCACATCGCGCACGGCGTCTACATGACGGCCGCCGACCGCGCGCTGCTGCGTGCCCGGGGGACCGCGGTCGCGCTCTGCCCACGCTCGAACGCCGTCATCGGACTCGACCCGCCACCCGTCGCCGACTACCTGCGCGAAGGCAGCCCCGTCGCGATCGGCACGGACTCACTGTCCTCGTCCCCGTCGCTCGACCTGATGGCCGACGTCACCGCGCTGCACCGGATCGCCCGCGCGCAGGGGTACGGCGACCACGACCTGCACGAGCGGCTGCTGGCGGCGGCGACGCTCGGCGGAGCGCACGCGATGGGGCTGGCGGTGGGCCCGGACCGGATCGGGCACCTGGCCGTCGGGGCCCGGGCAGACCTGGCCGTGTTCGACGTCGACGCTCGGACCGTGCCCGACGCGCTCGCCGAACTCGTCGAGGACGGTGCCGGGCGGGCCGTCGCGACGGTGGTGCGCGGGCGGGTCCGCGCCCAGGACGGCGTGCTGGTCGCCCGGTGATCGCAGACCATGCTGTCCGCGCGGGATGATGGTCGGATGAACGGACAGATGGCGCGACGGACGGTCGACGGCGAGCTCATCGAGTGGCTCGACGTCCCGAAGCGGGCAGCAGCGCTCGGCATGGAACCCCACCCCGAGGGCGGCTGGTACGTCCGCACCTGGACGTCGCCCGCGACGGTGCAGGTGCGCGGTGGCGAGCGGCCCGCGGCGACACTCATCCACTTCCTGCTGCCCCCGGGCGAGGCATCGGCGTGGCACCGGGTCACGAGCGACGAGATCTGGATGTGGCACGGGCCGGACACCGTCGACCTGCAGCTCGGCGGGTCGGGGGAGTCCCCGGAGCCGGGCGCGACGATCACCCTCGGGCCGGACGCCGGGCGCGACCGGGTGAACGACGCGCAGGCGTTCGTACGCGGCGGGGTCTGGCAGCGCACGCTCCCCGGCGACGGCGAGGTGCTGCTGAGCTGCCTGGTGTCGCCCGGCTTCTCGTTCGAGGACTTCACCCTGGCCTGAGGCCCGCGCGCCCCGCCCACGCCCCGCCCCGTCCCCCTCCCTCGACCGCCCCCGCGCCCACCCCCGCGTGCGACGTCGCGCGACGCCCGACACGTGCTGGTATCCCACCTGCCGGTACAATTCGTCCTTGCCCCCACACCCCCAGCACGAAGGCCCGACCGTGACTCGATCGTTCCGTCTCTCCCTCGCCCTCGCGACCACCCTCGTCGCTGCCCTCGCGCTCACCGCCTGCTCGGCCGGCGGCAGCACGGGCTCGGACGGCACCGTCACCGACGGCAAGCTCACGATCGCGACCGGGCAGCCCGCGTACTCGCCCTGGGTCGAGGACAACAAGCCGCAGTCCGGCAAGGGCTTCGAGTCCGCCGTGGCCTACGCCGTCGCGAAGCAGATGGGCTACGCGAAGTCCGACGTGGTGTGGAAGCGCAGCACCTTCGACAGCGCGGTGGCTCCGGGCCCGAAGGACTGGGACCTCAACCTGCAGCAGTTCTCGATCTCGTCGCAGCGCAAGAAGGCCGTGGACATGTCGTCGCCGTACTACACGACCACGCAGGCCGTCGTGACGACCGCCAAGTCCAAGGCGAAGGACGACACCACCGTCGCCGCGCTCAAGCGGGACACCATCGGGGTGGCCGCCGGGTCGACGAGCATCGCCAGCGTCAAGCAGGTGCTCGGCGTCACCCCGCAGGTCTTCAACTCGAACGACGACGCCGTCCTGGCGCTCAAGTCCGGCCAGATCGACGCGATCGTCACCGACCTGCCCACTGCGTTCACCATGTCCGGCGCGCAGCTCGACGACGGTTCGGTCTCGGCGCAGTTCCCCGCCGACGGAAAGGGCGACCAGTTCGGCTTCGTGCTGCCGAAGGACTCGCCCCTGACCGCCAAGGTCGACAAGGCCCTGAAGGCGCTCGACGACGACGGCACGCTCGCGGCGCTGCAGAAGCAGTGGCTGTCGTCCGCGACGAACACCCCGGTCCTGAAGTAGCGCGCGTGTCCGTCCCCGCAGGAGCAGGAGCAGGAGCAGGAGCCGGAGCTGGAGCGCCCGTGACCGACGCGTCGGCACCGGTCCCGCCCAGCCCGGTCGAGCTCGAGCGCCGGATCTACCGTCGGCAGCGCGGCCGCCGGGCGGTCCTGGCGTCGGTCGCGTCGACGCTGGTCGTGGCGGCCGTCGTGTACTTCGGCGTCGTGAACACCCCCGGCTGGGCCGCCGTCCAGCAGTCGTTCTTCGACCCGGGCGTCGCGGCCTCGACGTTCCCGGACATCCTGCTCGGGCTGTGGCTGAACGTCCGGATCCTGTTCTTCGCGTCGATCGGCGTCGCGGTGTTCGGCACGCTGCTGGCGGTCGTGCGCGGCCTGCAGAGCCCGGTGTTCTTCCCGCTGCGGATGCTCGCCACCGGGTACACCGACCTGTTCCGTGGTCTGCCCCTGATCATCGTGCTGTACCTGGTCGGCTTCGGGCTGCCGGGCCTGGGGGTCTTCCCCCGGCTGGCGCCGGAGTTCTGGGGCACGATCGCGATCGTGCTGACGTACTCGTCGTACGTGGCCGAGGTGCTGCGCGCCGGCATGGAGGCCGTCCACCCCTCCCAGCGCCTGGCCGCCCGGTCCCTCGGCCTGTCCCACACCCAGACGCTGCGGCTGGTCGTCCTGCCGCAGGCCGTCCGCAAGGTCACGCCCGCGCTCATGAACGACTTCGTCTCGATGCAGAAGGACGTCGGCCTGGTGTCGATCCTCGGTGCCGTCGACGCGGTCCGGAGTGCGCAGATCGCCCAGGCCGAGACCTACAACTTCACCCCGTACCTGGTGGCAGGCCTGCTGTTCGTCGTGATCAGCCTGCCGCTCATCCGCGTCACGGACGCCATCGCCGGGCGCCAACAGCGCCGCGAACAGATCGGCGGCACCGTATGACCGCGCAGACCGACGTCCCTGTCCTGGAGCTCCGGGGCCTCCGCAAGGCGTTCGGCGAGCACCAGGTGCTGCGCGGCATCGACCTGACGCTCGAGCGCCACCAGGTGATCTGCGTGATCGGCGCCTCGGGCTCGGGCAAGTCGACGCTGCTCAAGACCGTGAACCTGCTCGAGGGCATCGACGACGGCCAGGTCCTGCTGCAGGGCATCGACGTGTCGGACCCCCGGGTCGACGTCGACGCCACCCGCGCCCGCATCGGCGTCGTGTTCCAGCAGTTCAACCTGTTCCCGCACATGACCGTGCTCGACAACGTCACGCTCGCGTCGCGCCGGGTGCACGGCGTCGGCCGCGCCGCCGCCGAGACGACCGCCCGACGACTGCTCGACCGCATCGGTCTGGGCGACTTCGCGGGCGCGTACCCGGACCGGCTGTCCGGCGGGCAGCAGCAGCGCGTGGCGATCGTGCGGGCGATCGCGTCCGACCCCGAGCTGCTGCTGCTCGACGAGGTCACGAGTGCACTCGACCCGATGCTCGTCGGCGAGGTCCTCGACCTGGTGCGCGAGCTGCGCCAGCAGGGCTCGACGATCCTGATGACCACGCACGAGATGCAGTTCGCGCGGAACGTCGCCGACCGCATCGTCTTCCTGCACCGCGGCGAGGTCGTCGAGCAGGGACCGCCGTCCGCGGTGCTCGACGCCCCGCAGCACCCGGCGCTGGTCGAGTTCCTGGCGCGCGTCGGCGCGTAGCACCCCTGTGCGGACGTCGCGCCCGCGCAGGCAGGGGCGCGATGTCCGCACCGGGGCGCGACGCGACCGCCTGGAGGCCCGGTGCCGGCCCGACGGACCGGCACCGGGCCTCCAGACCGTGCGGACTACGGCGTCAGCAGCAGCTTGCCGATGACGTCACCGCTCGCGATCCGCCGGTGCGCATCGCCCGCCTGGGCGAGCGGCAGCACCGCGTCGACCACCGGGCGGACGCTGCCGTCCTCGACGAAGGGCCAGACGTGTTCGCGCACCGCGGCGACGATCGCGGCCTTCTCGGCCAGCGGCCGTGCACGCAACGTGGTGCCGCTGATGGTGGCGCGCTGCTGCATCATCAGGCCGAAGGGCAGCGCGGCCTCGGAGCCGCTGCCCGCCGCGATCACGGCCAGGTGCCCGTTCTTCGCGAGCACCTCGAGGTTCCGCTGCAGGTACGCGGGCCCGACCACGTCGAGCACGACGTCGACCCCGGCGCCGTCGGTGAACTCGCGGGCACGGGCGACGAAGTCCTCGGTGCGGTGGTCGATCACCAGGTCCGCACCGAGCGCGCGGGACGCCGCGACCTTGCGCTCCCCACCCGACGTCGCGATGACGCGCGCACCGAGCGCCTTCGCCCACAGCACGGCGTGCGAGCCCATGCCGCCCGTGCCGCCGTGCACCAGCAGCGTCTGCCCGGGGCGCAGCCCGGCGAGCATGCCGATGTTCGAGTACACTGTGCAGGCGGCTTCGGGCAGCGCCGCGGCCTGCACCAGGTCGAGCCCGTCGGGCACGGGCAGCAGCTGCGACGCGGGGACGACGGCCATCGAGGCGTACCCGCCACCGGCGAGCAGGGCACAGACCCGGTCGCCGACGGCCCAGCCCGTGACGCCCGGGCCGAGCGCCCGGATCGTGCCGGACACCTCGAGGCCGAGGACGTCCGACGCGCCGGGCGGCGGCGGGTAGTGCCCCTGGCGCTGCTGCAGGTCGGCGTTGTTGACGCCGGCGGCGGCGACCTCGACCAGGGCCTCGCCGTCGGCCGGCGTGGGGTCGGGAAGCTCGGAGAGGGTCAGGACGTGCTCGTCGCCGGGGGCGTCGAAGGTGATGGCGTGCATCCCTCGACGCTACGCGCCTGCGTTCGGCACTCGCGACGCACGCTGTCCGTCCGTGCATGTGTACCGTTCCTGGGGTACTACTGCACCGAACCTGGGGGAGACCATGCAGAAGACCCTGACCATCACCACCGCACTGCTCGCCGTCGCCCTGCTGTCCGGGTGTTCCGGCGGCGACGCAGCGTCGTCCGCGGATGCACCGTCCGCGTCGGGCACGACCCGGGCGACCGCGCCGGCGGAGTCGAGCGCACCGGCGCAGACGACCGCCGAGGCGTGCGCGAGCGTCGAGTCGGACATCGCACAGGCGACGGACTCCTTGACCGCGAGTGGGCGACCCACCGAGCCGAGTGCGATGGCCGACCGGCTGACCGCGTTCGTCGGCGAGCTGCGCTCGGCCAACGCAGACGTCACGAACGACCAGGTCCATGCTGCCGTGCAGACCGTCGAGGACGAGTGGACGGCCGCAGCCGAGACCCTGCGCGGTGTGTCGGGGCTGGACGACCCGGCGTTCGCGCAGGCCGGCGCTCGGGCGCAGTCGGCCATCGACGCCTACTCGTCGCTCTGCAGCTGACCGGTTCTGTCCTGCACCAGGACGGGCGCCGGGAAGATCCCCGGCGCCCGTCCGTCTCTGGTCCGTGTGCTGCTCAGCCCGCCGTGGCCAGCGAGCGGTCGAGCCGGTCGATCTCCTCGGGGCGCAGCCGGACCGTCGCCGCGGTCACCGAGTCGAGGATCGACTGCGGGCGCGAGGCACCCGGGATCGGGATGACCACGTCGCTCTTCGCCAGCTCCCATGCCAGGGCGACCACCTGCGGGGTGACCCCGTGGGCCCGCGCCACGGTGGCGAAGTCCTGGTAGGTCGTGCCGAGGTCCGATGCGCCGGCGATGCCGCCCAGGGGGCTCCACGGCAGGAACGCGATGCTCATCTCGTCGCAGAGCTCGAGCTCGGCCTCGCTCGAGCGGAACTTCGGCGAGTACTGGTTCTGCACCGACACCAGGCGGCCGTCCAGCACCTCGTTGGCCTGCCGGATCTGGTCCACGGCGGCGTTCGAGATGCCCGCCATCCGGATGACGCCCTCGTCGAGCAGCTCGGCGAGCGCCCCGATCGAGTCGGCGTACGGCACGGCGGGGTCCGGACGGTGGAACTGGTACAGCCCGATCGCCTCGACGCCCAGGCGCTTCGCCGACGCCTTGGCCGCCTGCTTCAGGTACGCCGGGTCGCCGTTCTGTGCCCATGCGCCGGCCTCGGGCCGCAGGTGCCCGCCCTTCGTCGCGATGAGGACGTCGTCCGCGACGCCGTGGTACTCCCGCACCGCGCGGCCGATGAGTTCCTCGTTGTGTCCGACCTCGTCGTGGGCGGCCAGGTGGTACGCGTCCGCGGTGTCGATGAGGGTCACGCCCGCTTCGAGGGCGGCGTGGATCGTGGCGATCGACCGCCGTTCGTCGGGTCGACCTTCGATGGACATGGGCATCCCGCCGAGACCGATCGCGCTGACGTCGGTGTCGCCGATCATTCGCTGCTTCATGTGCCCAGCATGCGCTGGCCCGTCCGGCGACGTTCAGGCTCGGCGCGCCCAGGCCGGCGCGTGCTCCGGCCGGGGGCCGAAGGCGATGCCCCGCGCGTACAGTCCACGCACCGGGGGCACGTGCTCGGCCAGGAACACGGGCACGCGCGGTGGTCCGTCCTGCAGGTTCCCCGCGAACGCCCGCTCGAAGACCACCCGGTGCAGGAACCGCTGCGCTGCCTGCACGACCATCGCCGGGGGCTTCCGTCGCCGTTGCACCGCCGCGAGGGCGTGGTCGAGTGCCCGTCCCCGCACACCCCCGACGAGCGCCGGCCCGAGGACGGCGGCCGTGGCGACGGCGTCCTGCACCGCCAGGTTGATCCCGACACCGCCCGCCGGCGACATCGCGTGGGCGGCGTCCCCGATGCAGAGCAGCCCCGGGCGCCACCACCGCGACAGTCGGTCCATCCGGACGTCGAGCACGTGCACGTCGTCCATCGACGCGATCGTGTCGACGCGGTCCGCGAAGTCCGGTCGGATGCGCGCGATCCGGGCGCGGAACGCCGCCAGGCCCTCGGCACGCAGCCGCGCATCCGAGCCCTTCGGCGCGAAGTAGGCGACCTGGTGGTAGTCCGGCCGCGGGAAGCTCAGCACGACGTCGGTGTCGTCGAACGCGGGCACGAGCGCGCTGTCGGCGTCGCCCGGACGCTTCGGCAACCGGAACCACCACGTGTCGAAGGGCACCGGGAACGCCGCCGGGTGCAGACCGGCCGCCGCCCGCAGCACCGACCCGCGGCCGTCGCACGCGATGACGACGTCGGCGCGGAGCTCTTCCGGCTCACCCGTGCCCCGGGACGGGTGCAGGTGGACGCCGACGACCAGGCCGTTCTCGACGATCAGGTCCGTCGCCGCCCGTCCCATCACGATGTCGAACGACGGCTCGTGTCGTGCCGCGTCGACCAGCATCGCCAGCAGGTCCCACTGCGGCACCATCGCCACGTGGTCGTACGGGGGGCGCAGCCGCGAGAAGTCCCCGAGCAGCACGGTGCTGCCGTCGCCCCGGGGGAGCGAGAAGTCGTCGAGCCGCGACTGCGGCAGCGCCCGGAACGCCGCACCCAGGCCGAGTTCGTCGAGCAGACGGATCGTGGAGGCGTGCACGGTGTCGCCGCGGAAGTCCCGGTTGAAGTCGTCGTGCTTCTCGATCACGCGGACGGCGATCCCGGCCCGGGCCACCAGCAGTCCGAGGACGACCCCGGCGGGCCCACCACCCACGATCGCGACGCCCGTCCGGCTCACCCGCACCATGCCGCCGAGCGTACGCCGCAGCCCGAGCCGTGCTCCGGCCGCCCACCGGTCACGTTCCGTCGGAGGCTGACCGGTCGCAACACCCCGCTCAGGTCCGCCGACCGGTCACGTCCTGTCGCTCGGGCGCCGCCCGAGCGACAGGACGTGACCACTCGGCGCGGGCGCAGCGACAGAACGCGACCAGCCACCGGACGGGAGGCCCGTGGCGGCGCCGCACCGCGCCTCCCGTCCGGTGCGCACCGGCCCCAGGGCCGCACCGACCGCGTCAGGCCGTCGTGCTGCTGCTCGACCCCGTCGAGGCGGCACCGTCGGCGGCCCCGGCGAACACGACCCCGCCCCACGTGATGCACGCCACCGCGAGCACGAACCCGATCGCCGCGATCCACCACGAACGGCGCCGACGGATCCACGCGCCGACCGCCAGCACGACCGTCGCGGCGCCGATCACGAACGCGCCGCCGACGGCGATCGCCGCCCCGCCGAAGAACCCGCCGGGGGAGCACCCCGCGGCCGCGTCACACGACGCGGTGGCGGAGATCGTCGCGATCACGGCGACGACCGCGGCGACGACCGTCAGGAGCGCGCCGAACACCAGCAGCAGCACCGTGGAGATGCGGTCCGCCAACTTGCCGGGCGGGAACAGCGTCGTGCCGCCGCGCTCCCACGCCGAGGGCGAGGACTGCGGGCCGGGTTCCGGTGCTGACCAGGTCATGTGGGTCCCCTATCGTGCTTCGACGCCGAAGGCCTCGGCCAGGCGCTGGATCTTCTGCGCGCGACCCAGGCGCGGCAGGTCGGACCCGTCGCGGATCACGCGGCCCCGGGCCTCGAAGTCGTCGAGGAAGTCCTGCGCCCAGGCGACGTCGGTGGGCGTGGGGGAGATGACCTCGTTGATGACGGGCAGCTGCTCGGTGTCCAGGCAGAGCTTGCCGGTCAGGCCGAGGGACACCGCGACCTGCGACTGCTCGCGCAGGATCGGGTGCGACGAGCCGACGGTCGGACCGTCGATCGGGCCGGGCAGGTTGCCCACGCGGGATGCGACGACGAGCTTCGACCGCGGGTACGCCATCGCCAGCGTGTCGGCCGAGGTGCCGGTGTCGCGGCGGTAGTCGCCGCTGCCGAAGGCCAGGCGGAACGCACCCTGCGCCTTGGCGATGCTCGTCGCCTCCTCGATCCCCACGGCCGACTCGACCAGGGCGATCACGGGGGTCTGTCCACCGAGCCGGTGCCACGTGTCGGTGACCTGGGCCGGGCTCTCGGTCTTCGCGAGCATGACGCCCTGCAGCCCGGGGAGACCGCGCAGTTCTTCGACGTCGTCCGCCCAGAAGTCGGTCGTGACGTCGTTGATCCGCACCCAGGCGTCGCCGCCCCCGGTCAGCCACTCGGCCACCGTCGAGCGGGCGGAGGGCTTCATCGCCGGGTCGACCGCGTCCTCGATGTCCAGGATCACCTGGTCGGCGCGCGACCGGGTCGACGGTTCGAAGCGTTCGGACGCGGTACCGGACACCAGCAGCCACGAGCGTGAGATCTCGGCGGGGACCGATCGACGCCGTGACACAGCGGTGGTGGGCGGGGCGGAGCGGTCGTCGATGGCCATGCCACGTTGGTACCACAGTCGGCGTCGGCGGATGCACCACCGGGCGGCCGGATTGCCGGAAACCTCGGGTCATTGCCAGAGTGCCGGGGCGCTTCCGCCTACAGTGGGCGTTGTGTGGCGTGCGGACAGGGTGACGGACGGCGAGGGCGACGTGAACGACGACGTCCCGGCCGGCCAGAACCGCGCGCCCGGGGGCGATGCGCACCAGGCCGGTGCGCGCGATGACCACCGCGACGAGCAGGACGAGACGACGAGCACTCCCGACGCCACGACCGACAGCCCGGACGACTCCGACGTGCTCCGCCCGGAGCTGCAGATGACGAGCCCGCACGCGATCAGCCTGGGTGACCCGCGGCTGACCGCCACCAACGCCGCCGAGCCCGTCTGGGACGCCTGGCGCGCGCAGCTCTCCGGCGTCGGTGGCTCCAGCCCGCTCGTGCACTTCGCGGACCACCCTCGCGCCCGCATCGAGCTGTCCACGACCCATCCCGGTGGTCTGGCCCAGTTCATCACCGGCAAGACCACGCTGCTGTCGAGCCTGATCCGCGACGAGGTCGCCCTGCGCGCCGCCCGGATCGCGGCCGGCCACGTCGAGGCCAAGGGCACCGAACTGGCCACCGTGCGCGGCATCGACGCCGCGCACCTGGGCATCGGCATGGCTGACTGGAAGGCCGGCGACGAGCAGTTCCGCGGCCCGGTCCTGCTCCGCCCGCTCGCGATCCGTCGCCACGGCCGCGACTTCGAGGTCCGGCTGCTCGGCGAACCCGTGCTGAACGCGGGGCTCGCCGATGCCCTGCGCGAGCAGTTCGGCGTGACCCTCGACGCCCAGGCCTTCGTGGCGCTGGCGCGACAGGACGGCTCGTTCACACCGAACCCGGTCATCGACCGTCTGCGATCCCTGACCGCGCACATCCCCGGGTTCTCGGTGCACGCCCGCCTGGTCGTGTCGACGTTCGCCGAGGTCGCCTCCGGCCTGGTCGAGGACACGAAGGACCTGTCGCACCCGGTGCTCGACGCACTCGCCGGCAACCCGAGCGCCAAGTGGCAGGTCGAGCAGTCCTACCACCCGGTCGAGCAGACCCCCTCGGACGAGCGCAGCCCGGACACCGACACGCTGCTGCTCGACGCGGACGACGAGCAGGAGAACGTGATCGCGCAGATCACGGCCGGCAACTCGATCGTCGTGAAGACCCTGCCCGGCACCGGCGGCACCCAGACGATCGTCAACGCGCTCGGTGGCCTGGTCGCCGCGAACAAGCGCGTCCTGGTCGTCAGCCCCCGTCGTGCCACGCTGCGCGGGATCGCCGCCCGCTTCGGCGAGGTCCAGCTGCCCGGCGTCGCCGTGACACCCGCCACCCTGCGTCGCGACGTCGTGCGCGCCATCGCCCGCAACGAGAAGGCCTCGCGGCCGAACCTGCGCGAGGTCGACGACGCCCTGGTGCGCCTGCGCAAGGTCCTGACCGACTACCGCGGCGGTCTGACCCGCACCGATCCCGACTTCCGCGTCAGCGTGCTCGACTGCCTGGTCGAACTCTCACGCCTGTCCCTGCTGCCGGTCCCGCCGTCGACCACCGCGCGCCTGTCGAAGCAGTCGGTCAGCGCCATGGTCACCGGGCGCTCCCGCGTCGCCGAGACGATGGTCAGTGCCGCCAACCTCGGCGAGTTCCGCTACGGACCGGACGACTCGCCCTGGTACGGCGCGAAGTTCGCCTCGAGCGACGGTGCCCACCGCGCCCACGCGATCGCGCAGGAGCTGCACGGCGGGGCACTGCCGACGCTGCTGCAGCGCGCGCACGAGCTCATCGCGACGACGCGCATGCGCCAGTTCACGACCATCAACGAGCTCGGCATCTACCTGCGCCTGCTCACCGAGATCCGCGACACCCTCGACCGCTTCCTGCCCGTCGTGTTCGACCGTTCGGTGTCCGAGCTCGTCGCGGCGACCGCCCCGCGCGGCGAGGGTGCCCCGATGTCCTCGACCAACCGGCGTCGGCTCAAGAAGCTGGCGCGCGAGTACGTCCGTCCCGGCGTGCACGTGTCCGACCTGCACGAGGCACTGACCCGCGTGCAGCAGCAGCGCGTGCTCTGGCAGCGCTACGTCGCCGCCGGCGTCGCACCCGAGGTCCCCACGGGCATCGCGGACGTGCAGGTGCTGTTCTCGAACGTGGTCGAGGACCTGGCACGCCTCGACGAGCCCCTCGGTCGCACGGCCCGCGACGAGCAGCTCGCGAACATGCCCGTCGACGACCTGCTGCCGTACATCGGGTCCCTGGCCGCCGAGTCCGACGTGCTGCACAACCTGCAGGAGCGCACCGAGCTCATGCAGACCCTGCGCGACCTGCAGCTGCAGCCCCTGATCACCGACCTGGCGAACCGGCACGTGCCGGACACGCAGGTCCCCGCCGAGCTCGAGCTGGCGTGGTGGCAGTCCGCGCTCGAGACCATGCTCGAGTCCGACCGGGCACTGCTCGGGGCGAACACCGACATGCTCGACCGGGTCGAGGCCGACTTCCGCCTGGTCGACGACGCGCACGCGGCCGGCGTCTCACAGGGCCTGGCGTGGCAGCTCGCCGAGAACTGGAAGGTCGGCCTCGTCGACTGGCCGGAAGAAGCGGCGGCGCTCAAGAGCCAGCTCAAGGACGGCGCCATCACGTCGCGCCTGCTGCAGGACTCCGCCCCGCACCTGTCGCGAGCGATCGCACCCGTCTGGCTCGCGAGCCCGTACGAGGTCCCGCAGATCGCCGACACCATGCCCTTCGACACGGTGATCCTGGTCGACGCCGGAGCGGTCACGATCGCCGAGACCGTCGACGCCGTCCGCCGCGCACGGCAGACCGTCGTGTTCGGCGACCCCGTCACGCAGACGCCGTCACCGTTCCGCATCGCCGTCGATCCCGCGCACCGCGCCCTGCAGGTCGACGAGGAGACCCTCGACGCCCTGCACGCCGACTCGGCCCTGGCGAAGCTGTCGACGCTCCTGCCGACGCTGTCCCTGACCACGTCGTACCGCGCCGGCGGCGAGGACCTGGCCGAGCTGGTCAACCGACGCTTCTACGGCGGCCGGATCGAGTCCCTGCCGTGGGCCGGCTCGTTCCTCGGCCACGGCTCGATCGCACTCGACTACGTCAGCGACGGCAAGGCCGTGCCCGATCCCGAGTCCGGCGCGGTCGAGAGCGTCGACGCCGAGGTGGACCGTGTCGTCCGCCTGGTCATCGACCACGCCCGCACCCGCCCGACCGAGTCGCTCATGGTGATCACCGCGTCGGCCAAGCACGCCGTGCGCGTCGAACAGGCCGTGCTGACCGCCGCCCAGGGCCACAAGGACCTGACCGAGTTCGTCATCGGCGACCGTGCCGAGCCGTTCATCGTCGCCACGCTCGAGCAGTCCGTGGCGCAGAGCCGTGACCGCGTCGTGTTCTCGATCGGCTACGGCCGCACCCCGCACGGCCGTGTCCTGCGCGACTTCGGTCCGCTCGGCAAGCCCGGCGGCGTGCGACTGCTGGCCGTCGCGATGACGCGCGCCCGTCGCTCGATGGTGATCGTCACGTGCTTCCAGCCGTCCGACATCGAGGCCGAGCGCATGGGCCACGGCACCGTCGCGCTGGCCGAGATCCTGGCCGAGGTCCGCGCCCGCACCACCGCCGAGTACGTGCCGGACGACTCCGACCCGCTGCTGGTGGACCTGGCACGCCGACTCGAGATGCGTGGCATCCCGGTCGCCCTGGGCCACCGCGGCAAGCTCGGCCTGGTCGCGGCACACGGCGGGGTCTGCGTCACGATCGAGACCGACGCGTCGCTCGTGCAGGGGTCCCTGCGCGAGTCGCTGCGGCTGCGTCCCGAGGTGCTCCGCCGACTCGGCTGGCACTACGTGCGCGTGCACGCCTTCCAGCTGTTCTCCGACCCGGACCGCGTGGCGAACACGGTCGCGGCGGTGCTCGGCGTCGACCGCGGCGCGACGCAAGAGATCTCGATACCACCGATCCCAGCGCGCCGATGAGTCGGCGGGCCTCCCGGCCCGCCGGACCGGTCACGCCGGACACGGACCACCTGGTGGGCACGTGGACGCGGGCCGACGACGCGGCCGCACCCGAGCCTCCTGAGCGGGTGTCCGGAACCCCCCACCGGACGGGAGGCCCCACTCGCGTCCACAGGCGCGTCACCACCGAGCCTGTGCCGGGTTCCGACCCCGCCCCGGCCCCGGAACCGGCGCGGCACGACCGCGGCGAGAACGACGCACGGCTGCTGGGCGACCGGCCTCCCCACTGGGGGTAGGTACCCTGGAGGTCCGACCTCGACGAAAGCACGTGATGACCCTCCCCGCAGTGCGCCAGCGCCCCGACTGGCAGACCTGGCCGAACCTCATCACGATGGTGCGGTTCCTGCTCATCCCGGTCTACGTGGTGCTGGTCCTGCAGGGTCACCCCGGGTGGGCGCTCGTGTCGCTCGTGGTGCTGGGGGTCTCCGACTGGGCGGACGGCTTCATCGCCCGCAGGTTCGACCAGGGCTCCAAGCTCGGCAAGGTGCTCGACCCGATCGCCGACCGGCTGGCGATCATCGCGATCGTGCTGTCACTCGTGCTCGTCGGCCTGCTGCCGTGGATCGTCGTCGTGCTGGTCGTCGCGGTCGACGTCGTGCTCGCGGTGCTGTCGAGCGTGTGGTTCGGCGGCGACCCGGACCTCGACGTGTCGTGGACGGGCAAGATCCGCTCGGCGCTGCTGTTCGTGGGGCTGCCCGTGCTGCTGTTCTCGTCCACTGCCTGGGCGTCGGAGCACTCCTGGATCCGCATCACCGCGCTCGTCTTCGTGTGGCTCGGCACCGCCGGGCACCTGCTCGCCGGTGCGCAGTACGTCGCCGCGATGGTCCGCAAGCGCCGGACGGCGCGTTCCGCGCTGGCGTAGCGCCGCGGCCCCGGCCGTTCGCACAACCGAAAGCCGTCGGCGCCACGTGAAAACATAGCGCCGACGGCTTTCGGTTGTGCGAGGTTATCCGCCGACGACCGAGGCTGACTAGAGCTTGGTCGTGCCGGCGATCCCGGGACCCTCGGGAGCGTCCGACGGAGCGACGTGCGCGCCGCCGCCGGCGTTCGCGGTCACGCCGTTCTGCGATCGGAGCAAGTCGCGGATCTCGAGCAGCACCTCGACGTCGGTCGGCGGGACGTCCTGCGGCGTCTGCTCCTCGTCGTTCTTGACCCGCTCGAACGCGACCTTCTTCAGGTGGTTCACCGGGACCACGAGCGCGAAGTACACGACCGCCGCCACGATGACGAAGTTGATCACCGCGCCGATGATCGCACCGAACAGGATCTTCGCGCTGCCGCCGGACACGGTCGGGATCTCCCAGATCAGCGCCTTGTCCAGGCTCGACGCGTTGAAGACCGCACCGATCAAGGGGTTGATGAGCGAGCTCACGATGGCCGTGACGATCGCGGTGAACGCAGCACCGATGACGACTGCGACGGCCAGGTCGATCACGTTGCCGCGGAGCAGGAACTCCTTGAAGCCCTTCATGCGGGTCTCCTTCCGGGTCGGGACGGCCGCCGGTCGGCGACGGCCTCAACCTACCGCTGGAGCGGAGTCCTGGTCAGGATGCGGCGGGCGTGCTGGGCTTGCTCGGCTTGCTGCCGGACTTCGCGGGTGTCGACGACGCGCCGCCGGACGAGCCGGAGCCGGACGAGCCGGAGCCGGACGAGCCGGAGCCGGACGAGCCGGAGCCGGACGAGCCGGAGCCGGAGCCTGACGAGCCGGAGCCGGAACCCTCGGACGCCGGCTTCGGGCGGGAGTCCGTCCGGTAGAACCCACCGCCGTTGAACGTCACCCCGACGGGCGAGAACACCTTGCGCAGCACACCACCGCACGTGGGGCACTCGGTGAGCGTGGCGTCGGAGAACGACTGCTTGATGTCGAACGCGGTGTCGCACTCGGTGCAGCGGTACGAGTAGGTGGGCACGTCAGCTCCGGAACGTGATGATGCGCGACGGCGTGATGATGCCGTCCACGGGTTCGTCGTGGGGTTCGCGCGGGACCTGGTCCAGGTACTCCGCGTCGAAGATCACAGCATAGACGGGCGGGCGCTTCGCCATGGACCCGAGGGTCTTGTCGTAGTAGCCCCGGCCCCAGCCCATCCGGACGCCGTCGTGCCCCACGGCGGCCGCCGGTGTCAGGATCGCGTCGACGTCGTTGATCGCCAACGGGGACAGCACCTCGCCGACGACCTCGGGCATCCCGAACAGTCCCTCGTGCTCGCTCGACCCGTCGCCGACCGCCCAGTCGAGCAGGCCGTCCTCGCGGGTGACGGGCAGCAGCACGCGGATGCCCTGCTCGTGCGCCCAGTCCAGGAAGGGGCGCACGTTCGGTTCGTCCGACGCCGACAGGTACAGCGCGATCGACTCGACCTGGCGCTCCTCGGCGAAGCGCTGCAGCGTCCGGGTGAGGGCCTGGGTGTCGGTGTCGCGTTCGGTGGTGGTCCGGGTTCGTCGCCGCTGCCGGAGCTCGGCCCGCAGCGCTCGCTTCTCGTTGCCGAGATCGGGGATCATGCGCAGGAGTCTAACGAGCGCCAGGTCCGGTCCCTGCGGGAAGCCGCCAGACCCGCGCGCAACTCGGTGTCCTCCGTTCCGGCGACATGACCTGGCGGAGCCCATCGGATACGGTCTGGGGCATGGGCTTCCAGATTTCCAAGGCGGTGATCCCAGCGGCAGGGCTGGGCACGCGCTTCCTCCCCGCGACCAAGGCGATGCCGAAGGAGATGCTCCCCGTCGTCGACAAGCCAGCCATCCAGTACGTGGTGGAAGAAGCGGTCGACGCCGGTCTCACCGACGTGCTGATGATCACCGGGCGCAACAAGAACGCGCTCGAGAACCACTTCGACCACGTGTCCGAGCTCGAGGAGACCCTCCGCAAGAAGGGCGACCACGAGAAGCTGCAGAAGGTCAACCAGTCCACCGACCTGGCCGACATGCACTACGTGCGCCAGGGTGACCCGCTGGGCCTCGGCCACGCGGTGCTCCGCGCCAAGATGCACGTCGGTCGTGAGCCCTTCGCGGTCCTGCTCGGCGACGACATCATCGACGCCCGTGACCCGCTGCTCAAGCGCATGATCGAGGTCCAGGGCGAGAAGAACGCGACCGTCGTCGCCCTGCTCGAGGTCCCCGAGTCGCAGACCCACCTGTACGGCATCGCCACGGTCGAGCCGACCGACACCGACGACGTCGTGAAGATCACCGGCCTGGTCGAGAAGCCGGCCCAGGGCGAAGCGCCGTCCAACCTGGCGATCATCGGCCGCTACGTCATCCGCCCCGAGGTCTTCGACGTCCTCGAGAAGCAGGAGCCCGGCAAGGGCGGCGAGATCCAGCTCACCGACGCGCTCATGAAGATGGCGAGCGCCGAGGAGTGGACCGGCGGCGTGTACGGCGTCGTGTTCCGTGGACGTCGGTACGACACCGGTGACAAACTCGACTACATCAAGGCGATCGTGCAGCTCGCCTCGGACCGCGCGGACCTCGGACCCGACCTGAAGTCGTGGCTCAAGGAGTTCAACGCGGGCGAATGAGTCGACCCAATCCCGCACGGGACCGGACCACCGGGCCCGTGCGGGACACCCGTCTCGGTGATCACCGGGACACCGGAGGAACCGCCCGATGACGACCATCCCGACCCTGTCCCACGGACGGGTCACCATCCGCCCCCTCCGGCTCCGCGACGGTCGCGACCTCGACGCTGCCCTCGCGACCAACCGGTCCTGGCTGCGCACGTGGGAGGCCACGAACCCCTCCGGCACGGTCTCCACCGACGTCCGCGGCAGCATCCGGGCGCTGCAGGCCAACGCCCGCGCGGGACTCGGACTGCCGTTCGCGATGGAGCTCGACGGCCGGTTCGTCGGGCAGCTCAACGTCTCCGGCGTCACCTACGGCTCGCTGGCCAGCGCCTCGATCGGGTACTGGGTGGTCGAGAGCGCCGCGGGTCACAACGTCACGCCGATCGCGGTCGCCCTGGCCACCGACCACTGCTTCCGGTCCGTCGGCATCCACCGGATCGAGATCTGCATCCGCCCGGAGAACGCCCCGTCGCTGCGCGTGGTCGAGAAGCTCGGGTTCCGGTACGAGGGCCTGCGTCGCCGGTACATCCACATCAACGGCGACTGGCGCGACCACTTCTGCTTCGGCCTGGTCGCCGAAGAGGTCCGCGAGGGCGTCCTCGAGCGCTGGGTGCGTGGCGCCGTCCCGCCGGGCGTCGGGAGCGTGCCGCTCGCCGCCCGCGACGAAGCGGCGATGCCGATCATCACGGGTCCGCGCGCCTGAGCGATCGGTCTGGAGGCCCGGCTCGGCCCCGCCGATCCGCTCACGACTCGCGCAACACGCGTCCCGCAATCACGGGCCGCGGGAAGCCGCGCCCCTAGCCTCTCCCCATGGCAGGTATCGGGTCGTGGGGTGGTGGCGTCGTGCTGCTCGTCGCCGCGGTGCTCTGGGTCGTGTACCTGATGCCCGCATGGGCAGCCCGACGCCAGTACCTGGCGACCGAACGGAACGCGATCCGCCTGCAGCAGACCCTGCGGATCCTGGCGCAGACCGCCGAACTGCCGGACGAGGTCCGCATCGAGATGAACGCCCGGTCCCTCGCCGAGGCGCAACGTGTGGCGAAGTCCGAAGAGGCCAAGCGGTCCGCCATCGTCCGCGCGCACGAAGCCGCCCGACAGCGTGAGATCACCCGCCGACTCGCGGAGCAGGCCCCCGCGCTCGAGCGGGCGTCGTCGATGCCCGCGCTGACCGCCATGCGCATGCGCCGTTCGCGGCTCGGCGCGACGATGCTCGGCGCCGCCGGGCTGGTCGTCGCGCTCGTGGTGCTCGTCGTCGCACCCGCCGCGTGGCTGGTCGCCGTCGCCGGGCTCGTCGCTGCGGGTGCGTCCGCAGCGGTCCTGGCGCAGCTGCACCAGGTCGCCCAGGCGCGGAAGGCGCGGGCCGCAGCATCGACGCCGAGCGCGCCCCGGGCCTCCCGTCCGGCCACCGCGTGGACCGACCCGGCCCCGCCGCTCTCCGGCGACCAGGCCACGCCGGACGCCGACGCGGACCGGACCTGGACGCCTGCACGTGTGCCGAAGCCCCTGTACGTCGAACGGCCGACCGCCCCCGCTGCGTCGCCGGAGTCGTCCGCCGAACTCGCGGCGCGGCTGAAGGAGCGCGTCGCCGCGGCGAAGGCCGAGGCCGACGCCGAGGCCGCCGCCATCCGCGCGGGGGAGTCCGACCCGGCGCTGGCGACGGTGTCGCGGATGCGCCCCGACGTCGAAGAGGCGGTCGCGTCGCTGTCCGCCCACGACCAGGGTCGACTGGCCGAGCGGCTCGGACTGCGCGCGTCCGGACCGGCTGCTCCCGCGACCCGTGCGGCGTCCGCATCGTCGTCTGCTCCTGCCGACTCGGACGCCCCGTCGGCCCCGAGCCGATGGGCCGGCATGGGGGTCATCGGCGACGACGACTACCAGCAGGCGGACCTCGACGCGATCATGCGTCGGCGCCGCGCGGTCTGAGGCGTCGATTTCGGATCGGCCTGAGGCTGGTGCTAGTGTGGTCGAGCACTTGGGGCTATGGCGCAGTTGGTAGCGCGTCTCGTTCGCAATGAGAAGGTCAGGGGTTCGAATCCCCTTAGCTCCACCAGGAAGCACAGCTCGACGAAGGCCACCCGCTCGGGTGGCCTTCGTCGTTGACGGGTTCGTCGCAGCGATCCGTTGCTTCCGTCGTCGCGCACTGTCACGATGGCGACGAGCACCGGGACCACCCGCCCCGGACCGGACGAAGGAGTTCGCCATGACCTCGCGCCTCAACCCCTACCTCGGCTTCCGCGACGACGCCCGCCAGGCCATGGAGTTCTACCAGTCGGTGTTCGGCGGTGACCTGCACCTGGGCACCTTCGCCGAGATGCACGCGTCGAACGACCCGGCCGACGCCGACAAGATCATGCACGGGCAGCTCAAGACGCCGAACGGCTACCTGATCATGGGTTCGGACACCCCGAGCAGCATGCAGTACTCGTCGACGAGCAACATCTCGGTGTCGCTGTCCGGCGACGACGCGGACGACCTGCGCCGGTTCTTCGCCGGGCTGTCCGAGGGCGGGACCGTCCTCGAGCCGCTCACCAAGGCACCGTGGGGCGACGAGTTCGGCATGCTGACCGACCGGTTCGGCGTGACCTGGCTGGTGAACGTCACGGGCGCCTGACACGGGCTCGGCGATCTCGGTCTGTCGGACCGGGTCACGTACGCTGGGTCGGTCATGACTGCTTCCTTCACGCGCCGTTCCCTGCTGTCGCTCGCCGGAGTCGCCGGAGTGGGGCTGGCGGCTGCCGCGTGTTCGAAGGCCTCGGACGCTCCGGCGGCCTCGGGCACGTCGTCGTCCGGAACCGCTGCCGGTTCGTCGACGGGATCGTCCGCGTCCTCCGCTGCCGCTCGTGCGGCCTCGCTCGCACCGGCACAGGTGCCGCTCGCCGGCGGGGTGACCGTCACGGTGACCGGGACGGCGCTCGGTGCGGTGCGCGGCGTGACGGTCGGCGGCATCGTCGCGCGCGACGTCAAGTCGACGGCGACGAAGGTCACCTTCACCGCGCCGCACCAGGCGATGTACACCGCCGGCTCGGCCGACGTTGCGCTGTTCGACTCCGAGCTGACGCCGACCGCGTCCGCGAACCAGAGCTCGGACGGCAACGGCAGTGCTGCCAACGACGGGCAGAGCGGCACCACGCAGGACTCCGCGTCCTCCACGCCGACACCGACCGCTCCGGCTGTCCCGGCGGCATCGACCGCGCTGGCGACGACCTCGCTCGCCTACGCCGCCCTGACCGACGTCGACCGGCAGCTGGCGTACGCGATGCAGCACTGGAAGGACTACAACCTCGCCGAGTACGGCACCATGAACCCGATCGGCGGCGACTGCGCGAACTACGTCAGCCAGACGCTCATCGCCCGCGGCTGGCAGCAGCGCGACGACTGGTACAGCCGCTCCGGCGGGGCGGCGCACTCCGCGACGTGGACGTACTGTCCGGCGATGGACCCGTGGCTCGACGCCAACGCGGCGACGTTCGGGCTGACGCGCCGGTCGAGTGACGAGCGCGACAAGGTGAAGGTCGGCGACATCGTGTTCTTCGACTGGAACCACAACGACTCGCCGGACCACACCACGATCGTGTCCGAGGTCTTCACGGAACCGGACGGCACGATCCGCATCAAGTCGGCGAGCCACAACCAGGACGGCCCGTACCGCGACCTCGACGAGATGATCACCGTGCAGCACCCCGGCGGCACGGCCTGGTTCCACACGTTCGACGCGTAGCGGCTGCCGCGCCGGTTGGCCGCGCCGGTTGGCTGCGGCGGCTCCCGGCTGCGGCGCCCGGCAGCGGCGGCGGGCGTTCGTCGGCCGCCGCCTTGGTCGGTTCGCACCCCTCTGCGGACACTGCGCCCCCTCGCACCGGGGCGCGATGTCGTCCAGGGGGTGCGAACCCGCGCTGGCACTGGCACTGGCACCGGCACCGGCACCGGCACCGGCACTGACCGGCCGCCCGCGTCAGGGGTACCCGAGGAACCAGAGCAGCACGATCGCCACCGGCTGCAGCCCGACCCCGACGAGCAGCCACGTCACCGCCCGCCGCCGCGTCCGCACGAACACGTCCGACCCGAGCAGCGGCGCCATCGGCAGCAGCAGTCGCGGCAGGCTCTGCTGCGGCAGGAACACCGCGACCAGGTACAGCGCGTACGAGGCCGTGAACCCGAGCACCTCCGGCCCGAGCGCGCGGACGTCCCGTCGCCGGAAGAACCACACCGCACCGAGCAGCACGACGACGACCAGGCCGATGCCGACCGGTCCGAGCCACGTCCCGGCCATCACGAACCACGGCGTGAGCGGGGCGAAGTGCTGCCGTCCGACGTACCCGACCCACCAGGACAGTTCCGTGTCCAGGTAGGCATCCGGTCGGCCCGTCACGACCGAGGCGACGACCGGCCACGCCAGCCCGGCAGCGGCGACGACCACCCCGACGACGGCGATCGTGACCGCGTCCCGCACGGGCATCGCCCGACGTTCCCGCGCCCACCGCACGACCAGGTGCACCGCGAGCGCGACGGCCAGCGCCAGCACCCCGGGTTTCGTGAAGGCCGCGACGACGCCGAACACACCGACCAGCCAGTACCGACGCCGGACCAGCGCCAGCAGCCCCGCGAACACCAGCAGCAGCAGTGTCGACTCGGCGTAGGCGACCTGCAGCAGGAACCCCGTCGGCGCGAACGCGAACAGCGCCGTCGCCCACCGCGCCCGGTGCGAGCACCCCACCGCCAGCACCAGCCGGTACAGCACGATGCACGCGGCGGCCCCCGCGAGCGTCGACACGACCACGCCGACGACCCAGAACGACCCGCCCGTGACCGTCATGAGCGCCCGTACCACCGCGGGGAACACCGGCAGGAACGCCCACGGGTTCGGCTGCACGTGCCCGGCGGCATCGGTCGGCAACGAGCTCGGGTACCCGTGTTCGGCGATGGTCCGGTAGAACGACGCGTCCCACGACCCCGAGAACGTGAAGAACGACGGATCCTGGCGGTGCGAGGCGAAATGCCACCCGTTCGCGGTCGCCAGCACGAACACCGTCGCCAGCAGCACGGTGCTGACGACGCGCGAGGCCGCCCAGATCGCCAGCGGCGCCGTCCAGCGGCTGTGCGGGCCGTGCAGGAGCGTCCGTCGCGTGCGGTCCGCACGGGAGGCCCGGCTCGACTCCGACACGCTCGTCACGGCCTGATCCTCTCAGACCACCGACCGTGACCTCGCGTGTGTGCCGGCACGGGCCTGGTGGCTGCTAGTGCCCCGTGACCGCGCGCCGGATCTGCTCGATCGGCACCTTCGGGGTGCGGTCGGCGTTCAGCAGTCCGTTCGTCTCCTGCATGGTGTCGGTCAGCTGCGTCCAGCACGAGCCGACCAGGAACGAACTCGCGCGGACCGCGTCGTACAGCGCGGTGATGCGCTCGACCCAGTCGTCCCCGTCGGTCGCCGAGGTGTAGCCCCAACCGTCCTCGCGGCGTCCACCCGGCTGGTAGTCCACGCCGCCGAACTCCGTCAGCATGACCGGCTGGCCGTGGTCCTGGGCGCCGCCGACCAGGACCCGGCGGTCGGCCGGACCGATCCCGCCGACGAGCGCGGAGCGTGCGACATCGTCCGCGTACGTGCGCGCCAGTCGTTCGCCGACGCCCTCGTAGTCGTGGATCGTGATGATGTCCGAGGACACGTGCTCCCACCCGTCGTTCGACACCACGGGTCGGGTCGGGTCGAGCGCCCGCGTGACGTCGGCGAGCGAGCGGGCGTAGGCCTGCTGCGCCGCGTTCGTCCGGATCTCCTGCACACCCCAGCTCTCGTTCACCGGGACCCAGGTGATGATCGACGGGTGCGAGGCGTCACGCTCGACGGCATCCATCCACTCGCGCATCAGCCGGTGCACCGCGCGGGGCGAGAACTCGTACGCGCCCGCAGTCTCGCCCCACACCATCAGTCCCAGGCGGTCGGCCCAGTACAGGAATCGCGGGTCCTCGATCTTCTGGTGGTTCCGCGCGGCGTTGAACCCGAGTTCCTTGATGAGCTCGACCTCGCGCCGGAGCGCCTGTCGCGAGGGCGCCGCCAGGTGCGAGTCCGGCCAGTAGCCCTGGTTGAGCACACTCCGGACGTCCTGCGCGTGACCGTTCAGCAGGAACCGCGGACCGTCGATGCCGACCGTGCGGACGCCGAAGTACGACGCGACGGTGTCCACGACCGCGCCGCCCGGGCCGAGCAGGGTGACGGTCGCATCGACCAGGCGCGGGGTGTCGGGCGTCCAGAAGAGTTCGTCCTGCGCCTGCCCGTTCGCCTGGCGCGCGACGGGGACGAGCACGTCGAACTCGGTCGCGGTGTCGCCGATCGTCGACTCCACCGTCGCCAGGTGCTCGACCCGGTCGTCGTCGTGCCACACGGCTTCGACACGCAGGCGCTCGCCGCCGGTCCGGACGCCGTGCAGACGGACGGTGAGACGCAGCGTCGCCTGGTCGAGGTTCGTCCACCGCAGGTGCTCGACCGCCACCGCCGGGACGGCTTCGAGCCAGACGGTCTGCCAGATGCCGGTCGTGCGGCGGTACCAGATCGCGTGGGCGTCCTCGTGCCAGTCCTGCTTGCCGCGGGGCTGCGTCAGGTCGTGCGGGTCGTCCTCGGCGCGGACGACCAGCGTGTGCAGGTCCCCCTCGGTCGCCCCCAGGGTCAGCGCCTGGGTCACGTCGAACGAGAAGGGGGTGTGGCCGCCCTCGTGTGTGCCGATCAGCACACCGTCGATCCAGACCGTCGCGCGGTAGTCGACCGCACCGAAGTGCAGCACGAGCCTGGGCGCCGCGGGGCCGGAGCCGGCGGCGTCGATGTCAGCGCGCGACAGGGTGCGCGAGTACCAGACCACCGGGTGGAAGCCGGGCTCGTCGATGCCCGACGCGACCGACTCGGGCGGGAACGGCACGACGATGTCGCGGGCGTCGGGGAAGCCCGAGCGCCAGGCCGGGTCGTCGCCGTCGTTCCGGAACGACCACGTGCCGTCCAGGTCGGCCCAGTCCGGACGGAGCATCTGGGGGCGGGGGTACGAGCCGTCCTGGCGGCTCGCGCGCGGCAGGGTCCGGTCCGGGGTGCTGGTGGGGGCGGCGACGATGCCGTCGAGCATGCTCATGCCTCCATGCTGGCAACTGTGTACATCGTTGTAAAGAGGGTGCCGTCGATTGTCGTCGACCCGACCTGTGCCTCAGGCGATGGCGGCCGCGCGGGTCAGCACCATGACGTCCATCCGGCCGTGCTGGACGACCTCGTCGTGCTGGTTGCGCAGCGTCACCATCCGCTCGACGATCCCGGTCGTGCCGGAGCTGGTCAGGCGGGTGGACAGCACCTCGACCTGGCACGTCACGGTGTCGCCGATGAACACCGGAGCCGTGAAGCGCCACTGGTCGATGCCGAGCAGGGCCACCGCCGAGCCCTCGAACACCCCGGTGCGGGCGATGAGGCCCACGCAGAGCGACGCTCCGAGCATGCCGTGCACGATCCGCCGGCCGTAGCGTGTGCGCGACGCGAACTCCACATCGGTGTGCACCTGGTTGTTGTCGTTCGTCCACGAGGCGAAGGACACCACGTCCGCTTCGGTGATGGTGCGACCCGGGGTCGTGAAGGTCTGTCCGGCGGCGAGGTCCTCGAGGTAGTGCGGCACGCGTTCATCCTCGCACCGACCCGATGCATCCGTCGGCGCCGGGCGCCTGACCGGGGCCAGGGTCGGGACCGGGTCGTCCGGACCGCGGCCGTCGTCGTCCGCCGCCTCGGTGACCGCACGCTCGATCGCCCGGAGGACCGACGACGGGGCGCCGTCGTCGGTCAGCGCCCACCACCGGGCACTGCGCAGCATGGTCGTCCCCGGATCGCCCTCGTCCACGCGGACGTCCGCCAGCTCCGCGTGCAACCGGCCGTCGCGCCCGTGGGCCCGCAGGAGCGTGGTCGTCGTCTCGCGGATCCGGACGACCTCGAGCGCCCGCCCGCGCAGCACCCGCTCGACCGGGTCTCGCGGGGGCCGGTCGCGCGGACCGTCGACCGGCGTCGGGCCCTGGCCGCGATCGACGCTCCACCCGTCGGAGCCGGGGGCGTCGTCGTCCGGCTCCGCCCGCAGCAGCTCGATGCCCGCGAACGCCAGGGCCCGGTCGGGTGTGTCCCACAGGGTCTCGCGGACCGTGACAGCGGGCAGACGACGGACGTCGTCGGCGTGGTGCTCGAGCACGGGCAGTCGCCGGTCGTCCGGGATCCGCCAGGTCCGTCGTGGGTCGGCCAGGGGGTCGAGGGTGGTGGTCTCCATGCGGATCAGTGTCGTCTCGGGCATCCGGCGGGACGGCGGCACGGGCCGGACTGTGGACCGCTCGACGGTCTCGACTGACTGTGGAGGAGGGAGAGCCTGAGACTCGGCGCTCCGCCCTCGCGTAGCCTCCTGATCCATGACCGACGTCGCGCAGTGGATCTCCCGGCAACGCTGGTACGCATCGAAGGGGGGTGTCCCCGCCCTCCGCACGATCGCCGAACTCGACGAGCGCACCGACGAGGCCCGGGTGCTCACCCGCTTCGTCATCGACGACGCGTCGACCGGCTCCGTGCTGTACCAGGTGCCCGTCACCGAGCACGAGCAGCCCGTCCCCGAGCTCGAGCACGCCCGCATCACCACGGACGACGCCGACGCCGACGTGCTGCCCTCGTACGACGGTCCGCACGACCCCGCGTACGCGCGGTGGCTGCTCGGGGCGATCGACCACGGTGCGGAGTCCCTCGCGCCGATGGGGACGGTCCGCAGCGCCCGGGTGCTGCGTGGCGAGCAGTCCAACACCTCGATCATCTGCGACACCGAGGACAACGGCACCGTCATCGTCAAGGTCTTCCGCGTGCTGCACCACGGCGACAACCCCGACGTCACGACGCAGCAGGCGCTCTCGGCCGCCGGGTCAGCCCGTGTGCCCCGTGTCTTCGGCGCCCTGCGCGGTGTCTGGCCCGACACCGGCCGCCCGGACGGCACCGCCAGCGGCCACCTGGCGTTCGCCCAGGAGTTCCTGCCCGGGCTCGACGACGCCTGGCGCGTCGCGCTCGAGGACGCCCGCCGCGGTGACTCGTTCGCCGCCGGAGCGGACCGCCTCGGTGCGGCGCTCGCCGAGGTGCACGTCACCCTGGCCGGCGCGATGCCGACCGAACCCGCCACCGCCGAGCGGATCGAGCAGGCCCGCACGACGATGCTGCAGCGCCTCGAGACGGCCGCGGCCGAGGTCCCGGAGATCGCCGAGCACGCCGACGCCGTCCGCGCCGTCTACGCGCGTGCCGCCGACGCCCGGTGGCCCGACCTGCAGCGCATCCACGGCGACCTGCACCTCGGGCAGGTGCTCTCCGCACCGGAGCCCCGCGGCTGGGTGTTCCTCGACTTCGAGGGCGAACCGCTCCGCCCCCTGCACGAGCGCTCGCTGCCCGACGTCCCCCTGCGTGACGTCGCCGGCATGCTGCGCTCGTTCGACTACGTCGCCGGCGCGCTGGCCCACGACCCCGACCCCGTGGACGCCGCGGCCTGGGCGCACGAGGCCCGCGAGGCGTTCCTGGACGGCTACGCCCGCGGCATCGGGGCGGACGTGCGGTCGCACCGCGCGGTGCTCGACGCCTTCGAGCTCGACAAGGCCGTGTACGAGGTCGTCTACGAGGCCCGGAACCGGCCGACCTGGGTCGGCATCCCGGTGGCCGCCGTCGAGCGGCTCGCGACGCGGTAGACCCGACCCCTGACGGACTGGAGGCCCGTGGCGACGCCGCCACACCTCCCTCGCAGGCTCGGTCGGCGCGGCCCGCGTGACGCTGGCGCGTCACCGCTGAGCGGGCCGCGCCAGTCGGTCCGTCAGGTCAGTTGACCGGTCCGGTGTACTTCTCGCCGGGTCCCGCGCCGGGCGCATCGGGGATGGCCGAGGCCTCGCGGAAAGCGAGCTGCACCGAGCGCAGACCGTCGCGCAGCGGACGGGCGTGCTGGTCGCCGATCTCGGTCGCCGCAGCGGTGACCAACCCGGCCAGGGCGGTGATCAGCTTGCGCGCCTCGTCCAGGTCGGTCTGCTGCTCGGGGTCGTCGGCCAGGCCGACCTTGACGGCCGCGGCGCTGAGCAGGTGCACCGCGACGGTGTTGATCAGCTCGACCGCGGGCACCTCGGAGATGTCCCGAGCGGCGTCGTCGACGGCGTCGGCGGTCGTGGGGTCGGTGGATGGGGTGTCGGTCACGGTGCTCCTCTGCTAGACTCGACGCGGCAGATGCTGCCGTGCGCCCTGATCGTTCCTCTGGATCGGTCCGGACTCCTGACAGCATCACGAAGAGGAGTCACTCCCACCCGCGGCCACGAACCACCAGGCTACCGGGTCACCACCGCTCCGTCGGGCGTCAGCGTCCGACAGTCCTGCTGCAGTCACGAGCAGGAGTCGGGCGGCTGCCGAACGGGTCTCGATCCGTGCGTCAGATCTCCTCTCGTGCCGTCGTCCAGGCAAACGCCCCGGACGGCCACCACTGATTGAAGGAGCTCCGCATTCCCGATCCCCGTACCAACGACCGTATCCGCGTCCCCGAGGTCCGTCTTGTCGGACCCCAGGGCGAGCAGGTCGGCGTTGTCCCCATCGCCGTCGCACTGCGCCTCGCGCAGGAAGCCGAGCTGGATCTGGTCGAGGTCGCGCCGAACTCGAAGCCGCCCGTGGCCAAGATCATGGACTACGGCAAGTTCAAGTACGAAGCCGCTCAGAAGGCCAAGGAAGCCCGCCGCAACCAGGTGAACACCGACCTGAAAGAGGTCCGTTTCCGCCTGAAGATCGACGTGCACGACTACGAGACGAAGCGCAAGCGCGCTGAGGGGTTCCTCCTCGGTGGCGACAAGGTGAAGGCGATGATCCTCTTCCGTGGCCGCGAGCAGTCGCGTCCGGAACAGGGTGTCCGACTGCTGCAGAAGTTCGCGGAGGAGATCGCCGAGTTCGGCGTCGTCGAGTCCCGACCCACGCAGGACGGCCGGAACATGACGATGATCATCGCTCCGCTCAAGAACAAGTCCGACGTCAAGGGCGAGCAGAACGCCAAGCGCGCAGCCGAGAAGGCCGAGCGCCGGGCGACCGAGCACGCCACCAAGGCGAAGCCGGACGACGCGGCCCCGGCCGAGTCGCAGGAACCGGCCACCGCCGAGTCCGCGGCCGAATAGGTCCTCCCGACCACCACCGCAACGACGCGGCTCCCCATCCATCCCACGGAAAGGCACCACCATGCCCAAGCAGAAGACCCACTCCGGGTCGAAGAAGCGCTTCAAGGTCACCGGCACCGGCAAGATCATGAAGCAGCAGGCCGGTATGCGTCACAACCTCGAGGTCAAGTCGTCCAAGCGCAAGGCCCGCCTCAACGAGGACCAGGTCCTCTCCAAGGGTGACGCGAAGAACGTCAAGAAGCTCCTCGGCCACTGAGCCCCCGGATTCGTAAAGGAACACTGCAATGGCAAGAGTGAAGAGAGCGGTCAACGCCGCCAAGAAGCGCCGCGTCATCCTCGAGCGCGCCGAGGGCTACCGCGGCCAGCGTTCGCGTCTGTACCGCAAGGCGAAGGAGCAGGTCACCCACTCCCTCGTCTATGCCTACCGTGACCGTCACGCCAAGAAGGGCGAGTTCCGTCGCCTGTGGATCCAGCGCATCAACGCTGCGTCCCGTGCCAACGGCCTGACCTACAACCGCCTGATCCAGGGTCTCAACCTGGCCGGCGTCGAGGTCGACCGTCGCATCCTGGCCGACCTCGCGGTCAACAACGCCGACACCTTCGCCGCGCTCGTCGAGACCGCCAAGAAGGCCCTGCCGGCCGACACCTCGGCCCCCAAGGCCGCCGCGTAGTCATCGCGTCCACCGAAGCCCCTGTTCCGTCCGCGGAACGGGGGCTTCGTGCATGCGGGCACGCGGAGCCCCCGACGTGCTGCGACACTGGTGCCGTGACTGATCTCCTCGAGAACCCCCGTGCCGGACGCGTCAAGGCCGTTGCTGCCCTGTCCAAGAAGGACGTCCGCGCCGAGACGGGGCTGTTCCTGCTCGAAGGGCCCCAGGCCGTGCGCGAGGCGATCGCGTACGCGCCCGAACTGCTGCGCGAGCTCTACGTCACGCCGACCGCGGCCGAGCGCTACGACCTCGGGGACGCGCCCGTCGACACCTGGTTCGTGACCGAGCAGGTCCTCGCCGCGATGGCCGACACGGTCACGCCGCAGGGCGTCGTCGCCGTCTGCCAGCAGTTCCCGACGTCGGTGCGGCAGGTCTTCCCCGACCCCGGTGCAACCGGCCTGGAGGCCCGGGTCGACCCCGCAACGAACCGTCCGTTGCCGGGACTGGTCGCGATCCTCGAAGAGGTGCGCGACCCGGGCAACGCCGGCACGATCATCCGTGCCGCCGACTCCGCCGGCGCCGATGCGGTCGTCCTGACCGGGCGGAGCGTCGACCCCTACAACCCCAAGGTCGTCCGGTCGACCACGGGTTCGCTGTTCCACGTGCCGGTGTCCGTCGGCGTCTCGCTGCAGGACGCCGTCGCGCGGGCCAAGGCCGCGGGCTACACGGTGCTGGCGGCCGACGTGTCGGGCGACGACCTGCCGGCGGTCCGGGCCGAGGGGCTGCTGGACGGGCCGACGGCGTGGGTGTTCGGCAACGAGGCCCGCGGGCTGACGGACGAGGACCTGGCGTCCGTCGACCGCGCGGTCAAGGTGCCGATCTACGGCGCGGCCGAGTCGATGAACCTGGCGACCGCGGCGTCGGTGTGTCTGTACGAGTCGGCGTTCGCGCTCCGCTCGGCCTGACTCCTCCACAGCAGGGGCGCGGTCGCCGTCGCTCCACCGTCCGTGCAGTACAGGACGGCGGTATCCCAGGGGCCGGTAGGCTTGGGTACCGTGTCAGAACCTCTCGAGATCAGCGAATCGGCCGTCGCCGACGCGGTCGACGCGGCCCTCGCCGCCGTCCGTGCCGCCACGACGGTCGCCGAGCTCAAGCAGGCCAGGGCCGAGCACACGGGTGAGCAGTCGACGCTCGCGCGCATGAACGCCTCGATGCGCAGTGTTCCGCCAGAGCAGAAGGCGCAGGCGGGCAAGCTCGTCGGACAGGCGCGCGGACGGGTCAACGGTGCGGTCGCCGAGCAGGAGTCCGTGCTCGCCCAGGCCGAAGAACGCGCCCGACTCGACGCCGAGCGCGTCGACGTCACCGCCCTGCCGTCCACCCGGACGCCCGGTTCGCGGCACCCGCTGTCGCTGCTCAACGAGACCGTCGCCGACATCTTCGTCGGCATGGGATGGGAAGTGGCAGAAGGCCCCGAGCTCGAGCACGAGTGGTTCAACTTCGACGCGCTGAACTTCGACCCCGACCACCCCGCGCGGGCGATGGCCGACACGATCTTCGTCGAGCCCGTCGACCGGCACATGGTCATGCGCACGCACACCTCGCCGGTGCAGGTGCGGTCGCTGTTGTCGCGCGAGCTGCCGCTCTACGTCATCGCACCGGGCCGGGTCTACCGCGCCGACGAGCTCGACGCCACGCACCTGCCGGTCTTCACCCAGGTCGAGGGCATCGCGATCGACAAGGGCCTGACGATGGCGCACCTGCGCGGCACGCTCGAGCACTTCGCGCGCCAGATGTTCGGCGCCGAAGCGCAGATCCGGCTCCGCCCGAACTACTTCCCCTTCACCGAGCCCAGCGCCGAGATGGACGTCTGGCAGCCGAACGCCAAGGGCGGCGCACGGTGGGTCGAGTGGGGTGGCTGCGGCATGGTCAACCCGAACGTCCTGCGGTCGGCGGGCATCGACCCGGACGAGTACCAGGGCTTCGCCTTCGGCATGGGCATCGAGCGGACGCTGCAGTTCCGCAACGGCCTGAATGACATGCGTGACTTCCTCGAGGGCGACCTCCGCTTCTCGCAGCAGTTCGGAACGGTGGTCTGATGCGCGTCCCACTCCGCTGGCTCGGCGAATCCGTCGACCTGCCCGACGACGTCACGCTCGAGCACGTCCATGCGGCGCTCGTCTCGGTCGGCTTCGAGGAAGAAGCGGTCCACACCTTCGACCTGACCGGACCCGTCGTGGTCGGTCGGGTGCTCGAACGCGTCCCCGAGCCGCAGAAGAACGGCAAGACCATCAACTGGTGCCAGGTGGACGTCGGCGAAGCCGAACCCCGCGGCATCGTCTGCGGCGCGCACAACTTCGACGTCGGCGACAAGGTCGTCGTGACGCTGCCCGGCGCCGTGTTGCCCGGGCCGTTCCCGATCGCCGCACGCAAGACCTACGGGCACGTGTCCGACGGCATGATCGCCTCGGCGCGCGAACTCGGGCTCGGCGACGAGCACGACGGCATCCTGCGGTTCGCCGACCTCGGCATGGACCCCGACGTCGGTCAAGACGCCATCGCGCTCCTGGGCCTCGACGACGCCGCGGTCGAGATCAACGTGACGCCGGACCGCGGCTACGCGATGAGCCTGCGTGGTGTCGCGCGTGAGTACGCGCACGCCACCGGTGCGTCGTTCCACGACCCGGCTGACCGCGTGCCCCGTCACGACGCCAGCGGGTTCGACGTGACCATCACGGACGACGCGCCCATCCGCGGTCGCGCGGGGTCCAGCACCTTCGTGACCCGCGTGGTCCGCGGCATCGACGCAGCACGCCCGACACCGGCGTGGATGGTGTCGCGCCTGTCGCTGGTGGGCGTCCGCTCGATCTCGCTCCCCGTCGACATCACCAACTACGTCATGTTCGAGCTCGGCCAGCCGCTGCACGGGTACGACCTCGACACGGTCTCCGGCGGACTCGGTGTCCGTCGCGCTGCCGCCGGCGAGACCCTGGCGACGCTCGACGACGTCACCCGCACGCTCGACCCGGAAGACCTCGTCATCACCGACGACGACGGTCCCGTCGGCCTGGCCGGCGTGATGGGCGGTGCGCGCACGGAGATCACCGCCAGCACCACCGACGTCCTGATCGAGGCCGCCGGCTTCGACCAGGTGTCGATCGCCCGGACCGCACGGCGACACAAGCTGCCGAGCGAGGCGTCCAAGCGCTTCGAGCGCGGGGTGGACCCGCTGGTGGCGGAAGCCGCTGCCGACCGGGCCGTCGAGCTGCTCGTCGAGCTCGCTGGCGGCACGGCGGACGCCCTCGGCTCCACGCTCGTCGACACCACGGGTCGCCCCCCGGTGTCGATGCGCCTGTCGCGTCCGGCCGAGCTGGTCGGCGTCGAGTACACCGAGTCCGAGGTGGTCGACACGCTGCGTGCCATCGGCGCCACGGTGCAGGCGGACGGCGAGCAGCTCACGGTCACCCCGCCCACCTGGCGCCCGGACCTGACGGACGACACGACCCTGGTCGAAGAGGTCGCGCGCATCGTCGGGTACCACCGCATCCCGAGCGTGCTGCCGGTCGCCCCTCCCGGGCGCGGCCTCACCGCCCACCAGCAGGCGCGCCGTCGTGTCGCGGCCGCACTGGCTGCCGCGGGTCTGGTCGAGGTCGTCACGGCGCCGTTCGTCTCGGCGATGACGACCGCCGCCTACCCGGGCATCGACCCGGCTGGCGGGCCGGCCGTCGTGCTCGCGAACGCGTTGGACAGCGAGCAGAACCTGCTCCGCCGCAGCGGCCTGCCGGCCCTGGTCGACGTCGCGCGACGCAACACCTCGCGCGGGCTGGTCGACGTGGCGGTGTACGAGACCTCGCGGGTGTTCCTGCCGGTCGCCGATGCCGAACTCGGCACGGCGCAGGTGCCCGCAGGTGCCGCGCACCCGGGCGCCGAGGTGCTGTCCGGCCTCGACGCGGCCCTGCCCGCCCAGCCGTTCCACGTGTCGGCACTGCTCCTCGGGCACCGTCTCGTCAAGCAGCCGGGGGTCCTGCCCGAACCGTTCGGCATCGCGGACGCCCTCGACGTGGCACGCACGATCGCGTGGGCCGCAGGCACCGAGCTGACCGTCGCGCAGACGTCGCACCCGTCGCTGCACCCGGGCCGCGCTGCCGCGTTGCTCGTCGACGGCACGGTGGTCGGTGTCGCGGGCGAACTGCTGCCCGAACTGGCTGCCGCATCGGACCTGCCGCGGGTGGTCGCCGTCGTCGAGATCGACCTCGACGCGGTCATCGCCGCCGTCCCCGAGTCGGTCTCCGTCGCACCGATCGTCACCTACCCCGCGGCCACGCAGGACCTGTCCCTGGTGGTCGGGGTCGACGTCCCCGCGGGCGACGTGCTGCACGAGGTGCGCTCTGGCGCCGGAGAGCTGTTGGAGTATGCTCGCCTCGTGGATGACTACCGGGGCTCCGGCGTGGACGAGGGACAGAAGTCCCTGACGTTCGCGCTGCGCTTCCGTGCCACGGACCGCACCCTGACCGCTGCCGAGGCCTCCGTGGCCCGTGACGGCGCCGTCCGACGTGCCGGCGAGCGATTCGGGGCGACCCTGCGCGACTGATCCCCCTGGGACAGCACCGCACGGGGCCGCCGCCTCCGATCCTCGACGAATCGTCCGACCAAAGGTGGAATCCCATGTCCGTATCCGTCGCCGTGGCGGGAGCCAGCGGCTACGCAGGCGGTGAGCTGCTGCGCATCCTGTCGGCGCATCCCGAGTTCGACGTCCGGACGGTGACCGCGTTCTCGAACGCCGGGCAGCCGCTCATCGCGACGCAGCCCCACCTCCGCTCGTTGGCGCACCTGACGCTGGTCGAGACCACGGCGGACACGCTGCGCGGGCACGACGTGGTCTTCCTCGCCCTGCCGCACGGCCAGTCCGGGGCGATCACCGCCGAGCTCGACGCGGACACCCTGGTCGTCGACTGCGGTGCCGACCACCGGCTGACCGACCCGGCTGCGTGGGAAGCGTTCTACGGGGGCGACTGGTTCGGCGCATGGACCTACGGCCTGCCCGAGCTCCTGCACGCGGCACCGACTCCGGGTTCCGCCGACGAGTGGCGCGACGTCGACGACATCGTGGCCCAGAGCCGGCAGCGGGCCGAACTCGCCACGACCAAGCGCATCGCGGTGCCCGGGTGCAACGTGACCGCCGTCACACTCGGCATCCAACCGGGCATCCAGGCCGGCCTGGTGCAGTCCGACGACATCGTCGCCGTGCTCAGCGTGGGCCCCTCGGGTGCCGGCAGGAAGCTCGCGCCGACGTACCTGGCCGCCGAGGTCATGGGCTCCGCCAGCGCCTACGCGGTCGGCGGCACCCACCGGCACGTCCCGGAGATCCAGCAGAACCTGCGGGCCGCGGGTGCCTCGGACGTGACGATCTCGTTCACGCCGGTGCTCGTCCCGATGGCGCGGGGGATCCTGGCGACGACGACGGCGAAGCTCGCGCCGGGGGTCAGCGCGCGCGACGTGCGGCTCGCCTGGGAACAGGCCTACGCCGACGAGCCCTTCGTCCACCTGCTGCCCGAGGGCGAGTTCCCCCGGGTGGCCGACACCATCGGGGCGAACACCGCGCTCGTCGGCATCGCCGTCGACGAAGCAGCGGGCCGGGTCGTGGCGATCACGGCCCTCGACAACCTCGCCAAGGGAACCGGCGGCGCTGCGGTGCAGTCCGCCAACATCGCACTCGGCCTGCCCGAGACCCTCGGCCTCAGCGTGGACGGAGTCGCACCGTGACCGACGCAACGAACAGGGCCGACGTGCCCACGAGCCTCCAGTCCGTCAATGGCACACAGGGCGTGACCGCAGCGGCGGGCTTCCGCGCTGCCGGCGCGACCGCCGGGCTCAAGGCGAGCGGCACCCCGGACGTGGCGCTCGTCGTGAACGACGGCCCGCAGGCGGCGGTCGCTGCGGTGTTCACCAGCAACCGCGCGCAGGCCCATCCCGTCATCTGGTCGCGCCAGGTCGTCGGTGACGGTGTCGCGCGAGCCGTCTTCCTGAACTCGGGCGGGGCCAACTGCTTCACCGGGCCGTTCGGGTTCCAGACCACGCACCTGACCGCCGAGGCCGTGGGCGAGTCCCTCGGCATCGGGGCCGGCGACGTCGTCGTGTGCTCCACCGGACTCATCGGCGTCGGTGACCAGACCTTCCGCGACCACGTGCTGCACGGGGTGGCCCTGACCACGGACGCCCTGTCGGACACCGGCGGACCGGACGCTGCGACCGCGATCATGACGACGGACACCCGCGCCAAGCAGTCCGAGGTGACCGAGGACGGCTGGACCGTCGGCGGCATGGCCAAGGGCGCGGGCATGCTCGCCCCGGGTCTGGCCACGATGCTCGTCGTGATCACCACCGACGCGCTGCTCAGCTCCGACGAACTCGACCAGGCACTCCGTGCGGCCACCCGGGTGACCTTCGACCGGGTCGACTCGGACGGCTGCATGTCGACGAACGACACCGTCGTGCTGATGTCGTCCGGCGCCTCGGGCACCACCCCCGAGGTCGGCGACTTCCAAGAAGCCCTGACCGTCGTGTGCGCCGACCTGGCCCGCCAGCTGCAGCAGGACGCCGAGGGTGCCAGCCACGACATCGCGATCCACGTGGTCGGTGCCGCCTCCGAGGACGACGCGGTCACCGTGGGCCGCAGTGTCGCGCGCAACAACCTGTTCAAGGCAGCCGTCTTCGGCAACGACCCCAACTGGGGTCGGGTCCTGGCCGCGATCGGCACCACCGACGCGGAGTTCGACCCGTACGCGGTCGACGTCTCGATGAACGGCGTGCGGGTCTGCCACGCCGGCGCCCCCGACCGTCCGAGCGACCAGGTCGACCTGACTCCGCGTGACACAGACGTGCTGATCGACCTCGGGGTGGGGCCGTACGCGGCGACCATCCTGACGAACGACCTGACGCACGACTACGTCCACGAGAACAGCGCGTACTCCAGCTGATGAGCGCCGGAGACGCCCTGTCGAAACAGGAAGAACACGAGTTCGCCGCCGTCAAGGCCGCGACTCTCATCGAGTCCCTGCCGTGGCTGAAGCGGTTCTCGGGCAAGATCGTCGTCGTCAAGTTCGGCGGCAACGCGATGGTGAACGACGACCTCAAGCGGGCCTTCGCCGAGGACATGGTCTACCTGCGCTACGCCGGCCTGCACCCGGTCGTGGTGCACGGCGGCGGGCCGCAGATCTCGGCTGCGCTCAAGGAGCAGGGCATCCAGTCCGAGTTCCGCGGCGGGTACCGCGTCACCACGACCGAGGCGATCACGGTCGTGCGTGACGTCTTGGCCGGCGAGGTCAACCGCGAGATCGTCGACCTGATGAACGAGCACGGCTCGGGCATCGGCGTCGGGGTGTCCGGCGACGGCGGGTCGCTGTTCACCGGCGAGAAGAAGGGCGTCGTCGTGGACGGCGAGCACTTCGACCTGGGCCACGTCGGCGACATCACCCATGTCGACCCGTCCGGGGTCCTGGCGGCGATCCGGGCGAACCAGATCCCCGTCGTGTCGAGCATCGCCGTCGATGACGCCCACCCGGACCAGGCGCTCAACGTGAACGCCGACGCGGCGGCCGCGGCCCTGGCGATCGCGCTCGGGGCGTCGAAGCTCATGATGCTGACCGACGTGCCCGGGCTGTACCGCAACTGGCCCGACCGCGACTCGATCATCGACCTGATCGCGGTCGAGGAGCTCCGGGCACTCCTGCCCTCGCTCGAGTCGGGGATGATCCCGAAGATGACCGCCTGCCTCGACGCCGTGGTCGGCGGGGTCGGCGGCGCCACGATCATCGACGGCCGGATCCCGCACTCGATCCTGCTCGAGGTCTTCACGCTCCGCGGCGCGGGCACCGAGGTGATCCCGGACCCGAGCCGACGCACCGAGAACCAGAACACCCACGCCGAGATCGGCCGACGCGGCCCAGCCAGCCCGATCCAGCACCCGAACGACCCGCAAAACGCTGACACCATCGACACGAAGGGGACCGCACGGTGACCACCGAGACGCAGACCGCAACCTGGAACGACCGGTTCGGGGCGTCGCTCATGCGATCCCTGACACCGCCGAAGATCATGCTCGAGCGCGGCCAGGGCTGCCGCGTCTGGGACGTCGACGGCAACGAGTACCTCGACTTCCTGGCGGGCATCGCCGTCAACTCGCTCGGGCACGCCCACCCGGTCCTGGTCGACGCGATCGCCGACCAGGCCGCCAAGCTCGTGCACGTCTCGAACTACTTCGCGACGCCCCCGCAGCTCGAACTGGCCGAGCGCCTCAAGCGCATCTCGGGCGCGGGCGACGCGGGCCGCGTGTACTTCGGCAACTCCGGCGCCGAAGCGAACGAGGCAGCGTTCAAGCTCGCCCGGCTGAACCGGGGCCCCGACGGGCGCAAGACCAAGATCCTCGCGCTGCAGCAGGCGTTCCACGGCCGCACGATGGGTGCGCTCGCGCTCACCGGCAAGCCCGCGCTGCAAGAGGACTTCCTGCCGATGCTGCCGGGTGTCGAGCACATCGAGACCTCGATCGCAGCACTCGAGCACGCCATCGACGACACCGTGGCCGCGATCATCATCGAGCCGATCAAGGGCGAGGCCGGCGTGGTCGACCTGCCCGAGGGCTTCCTGGCGGCCGCACGGCGTCTGACCGAAGCGCACCACGCGCTGCTGATCCTCGACGAGATCCAGACCGGTGTCGGACGCACCGGATCGTGGTTCGCGTTCCAGCAGCAGGGGGTCGTCCCGGACGCCATCACGGTGGCCAAGGGCATCGCCGGCGGGTTCCCGATCGCGGCGCTCGTCACGTTCGGCTGGGCCTCCGACCTGTTCTCGGCCGGCCAGCACGGCTCGACGTTCGGCGGCAACCCGCTCGGCACCCGCGTGGCGAACGCCGTGCTCGAGGAGATCGAGCGCGCCGGGCTCGTCGAGTCGGCCGTCACCAAGGGCGAGCGCATCCGGATCGGCATCGCCGCGATCGGCTCGCCGCTGGTCGAAGAGGTGCGCGGCAGCGGTCTGCTCATCGGCGTGGGACTGCACCGCCCGGTCGCAGCCGCGATCGCCGCGGCCGCGCTCGAGCGTGGCCTGATCGTGAACGCCCCGAACGAGTCGAGCCTGCGCATCGCGCCGCCGCTCATCGTGACCGACGCCGAGATCGACGAGTTCCTCGCGATCCTCGCCCAGAGCATGGCCTCCGTCCAGGACGCCCACCAGGAGCCCTCCGCATGACCCGCCACTTCCTCCGTGACGACGACCTGACCCAGGCGGAGCAGTCCGCCGTCCTCGACCTGGCAGTCGAGATGAAGCGCGACCGCTGGGGCGCGAAGCCGCTGGCCGGCCCGCAGAGCGTCGCGGTGATCTTCGACAAGTCGTCGACCCGCACGCGGGTGTCCTTCCACGTCGGCATCAGCGACCTGGGCGGCAGCCCGCTCATCATCTCGACGGCGAACAGCCAGCTCGGCGGCAAGGAGACCCCCTCCGACACGGCCCGCGTGCTCGAACGGATGGTCTCGGCGATCGTCTGGCGCACCTACGGCCAGGCCGGGCTCGAGGAGATGGCCGAGGGCACCACGGTCCCGGTCGTCAACGCGCTCTCCGACGACTTCCACCCGTGCCAGCTGCTGGCCGACCTGCTCACCATCCGCGAGCACCGCGGTGCGCTGGCAGGTCAGACCATCGCCTTCGTCGGCGACGGCGCGAGCAACATGGCGCAGTCCTACCTGCTGGCGGCGGCCACGGCCGGCATGCACGTCCGGGTCGGCAGCCCGGTCGCGTTCAGCCCCGCGGCCCAGGTCGTGACGGACGCCGAGCACCGTGCCGCCGAGACGGGCGGGTCCGTCCTGGTCGTGACCGATCCGGTGGCCGCGGTCGCCGGCGCCGACGTCGTCGTGACCGACACGTGGGTGTCCATGGGCAAGGAAGCCGAGAAGCAGCAGCGACTCGACACGTTCAAGGACTACCGCGTGGACGACGCGATGATGGCGCACGCCGCCGACGACGCCGTGTTCATGCACTGCCTGCCCGCCGACCGGGGCTTCGAGGTCACCGCCGAGGTCATCGACGGCCCGCGCAGCATCATCTGGGACGAGGCAGAGAACCGTCTGCACGCCCAGAAGGCACTGCTCGCCTGGCTCCTCGCCGCCAACAACTGACAACCACCACCCCAAGGAGAAGACCCATGGCAGATCGCGTCGTACTGGCGTACTCCGGAGGCCTCGACACCTCCGTCGGCATCGGATGGCTGAAGGACGCCACCGGCAAGGACGTCGTCGCGCTGGCGGTGGACGTCGGCCAGGGCGGCGAGGACATGGACGCCATCCGTCAGCGCGCGCTCGACTGCGGCGCGGTGGAGTCGGTCGTCATCGACGCCAAGGACGAGTTCGCGGACGACTACCTCGTGCCGGCGCTCAAGGCGAACGCGCTGTACCAGAAGCGCTACCCGCTGGTGTCCGCGCTGAGCCGTCCGCTCATCGCGAAGCACCTCGCCCTGACGGCCAAGCAGCTCGGCGCCGACAGCGTCGCGCACGGCTGCACCGGCAAGGGCAACGACCAGGTCCGCTTCGAAGCAGCGGTCGCCGCGATCGCCCCCGACCTGACCAGCGTCGCTCCGGTCCGTGACCTCGCGCTGACCCGCGACAAGGCGATCGTGTACGCGCAAGAGCACGACCTGCCGATCCTGCAGAGCAAGAAGTCGCCGTACTCGATCGACCAGAACGTCTGGGGTCGCGCGGTCGAGACCGGGTTCCTCGAGGACCCGTGGAACGCACCGATCGAGGACCTCTACGCCTACACGCAGGACCCGGCGATCCCGCGCGAGGCCGACGAGGTCACCATCACCTTCGAGCAGGGCGTGCCGGTCGCGATCGACGGGCAGCGCTTCAGCGTCCTGCGCATCGTGCAGGAACTGAACGCCCTGGCCGGCAAGCACGGCGTCGGTCGCATCGACGTCGTCGAGGACCGCCTGGTCGGCATCAAGTCGCGCGAGGTCTACGAGGCCCCGGCCGCCATGGCGCTCATCGCCGCGCACGAGGAACTCGAGAGCCTGACCCTCGAGCGTGACGTGAACCGCTACAAGCGCGGTGTCGAGTCGGAGTGGGCCGACCTGGTCTACGACGGCCTGTGGTTCGGCGGGCTCAAGCGCAGCCTCGACGCCTTCATCGACGACACCCAGCAGTACGTGTCGGGCGACATCCGCCTGCAGCTGCAGGGTGGACGCGCGACCGTCACCGGCCGTCGCAGTGAGCAGTCGCTGTACGACTTCGACCTGGCGACCTACGACACGGGTGACACGTTCGACCAGTCGCTGTCCAAGGGCTTCATCGAGATCTGGTCGCTGCCGTCCAAGATCTCCGCCCGCCGCGACCTGGCGAACTGAGCCGACCCCGGACGGCGCGACCCGCTGGTCGCGCCGTCCGGACCGGTCCGGAGGCCCGACCCGCTTCCGCCACGCTCCGCGCGACCCACGCTCCGCGCGACCCACGAACCAGACCGCCCACGACACGACGCAGGACGACATGACGGACGCAAGCGGGGCCTCCCGGCCGGAGCCCCAGCACACCAAGACCGACGGCACCAACCAGGGCGCGCTGTGGGGCGCCCGGTTCGCCGACGGGCCGAGCCCCGAGCTCGCCGCCCTGTCCCGGTCCACCCACTTCGACTGGCAGCTCGCGCCGTACGACCTGGCCGGCTCGCGTGCCCACGCCCGGGCGCTGCAGACCGCCGGCTACCTGACCGTCGACGAGCTCGAGCAGATGCTCGCGGGCCTCGACCGTCTCGACGCGGCGCACGCCGACGGCACCCTGCAGCCCGACGACACCGACGAGGACGTCCACGGCGCGCTCGAACGGCTGCTCATCGCCGACGTCGGGCCCGCGCTCGGCGGCAAGCTCCGCGCCGGACGCAGCCGCAACGACCAGATCGCGACCCTCGGCCGGATGCACATGCTCGACCACGGTCGGCGCATCGGACACCTCGTGATCGACCTCGTCGACGCCATCAGCCAGCAGGCCAGCGAGCACCCGGGCGCGATCATGCCCGGCCGCACGCACCTGCAGCACGCGCAGCCGGTCCTGCTCGCACACCACCTGCTCGCGCACGCCTGGCCCCTGGTGCGCGACCTCGAACGGCTGCGCGACTGGGCCGGTCGCGCCGGCGTCAGCCCGTACGGCGCCGGTGCCCTGGCCGGCAGCTCGCTCGGACTCGACCCGACGGCCATCGCCCACGAGCTCGGGTTCGCCCGACCCGCCGAGAACTCCATCGACGCCACGGCCGGCCGCGACACCGTGGCCGAGTTCGCGTTCGTCCTCGCGCAGATCGGCATCGACGTGTCGCGTCTGGCCGAGGAGATCATCCTCTGGAACACCAAGGAGTTCGGCTTCGTCCGGCTGCACGACGCGTTCTCGACCGGGTCGAGCATCATGCCGCAGAAGAAGAACCCCGACATCGCCGAGCTCGCGCGGGGCAAGTCCGGTCGGTTGATCGGCAACCTGACGGGCCTGCTCGCGACGCTCAAGGGCCTGCCGCTGGCGTACAACCGCGACCTGCAAGAGGACAAGGAGCCCGTCTTCGACTCCGTCGGCACGCTCGAGGTCCTGCTGCCGGCGTTCACGGGCATGATCGCGACGCTGACCTTCGACACCGACCGGATGGCCGAGCTGGCGCCCCAGGGGTTCTCGCTGGCGACCGACGTCGCCGAGTGGCTCGTCCGCCAGGGGGTGCCGTTCCGCGACGCGCACGAGGTCTCCGGCGCGCTCGTGCAGTACTGCGAACAGCGCGGCATCGAGCTCGACGACCCGACGGACGACGAGTACGCCGCGGTCTCCGAGCACCTGACGCCCGGTGTGCGCGCCGTCCTGACGATCGAGGGCAGCGTCTCGTCCCGCACCGGTGTCGGCGGCACCGCACCGGACCGGGTCGCCGAACAGCTCGCCGGCCTGACCCAGCGCGTGCACGACCTGGCCGCCGGAGCCCCCTTCACGCGGTGAACGACGCGTTGCTCCGGGTGCTGGCCGAACCCGCGCCGATCAGTGCCCCGGCGCTCCTCGGGGCGACGCTGTCCGGCCGGGGCGTCACGCTGCGCATCACCGAGGTCGAGGCGTACTCCGGCGCGACCGACCCGGGCTCGCACGGCCACCGCGGGCCGACCCCGCGCAACCGCCACCTGTTCGGTCCGCCGGGCACGCTCTACGCCTACCGCTCGTACGGCATCCACACCTGCATCAACGTGGTGAGCGCGCCACAGGGCACGTCGTCGGGATCGTTGCTGCGCGGGGCCGAGGTGGTCGACGGCATCGAGCTCGCACGCTCCCGACGCCAAGGGGGGTCCGACGTGCAGCTCGCGCGCGGCCCGGGCAACCTGGGCAGCGCGGCGGGGGCGGTCCTGGGCGAGGACGACGGCACGTCGATCGTCGACGGCACCGGACCGTTCCGACTCACCCTGGAACCCGGTCTGGAGGCGCGGCTCCGTGCCGTCGGACCGGCTGCGGTCCTCGACGAGCTCGCGTCCGACCCCGCGATCCTGCGCACGCCGCGTACGGGCGTGGCCGGCATCGCCGGCGGCACCGCCTTCCCGTGGCGGTTCGCCCTGCGGGACGAGCCGACGGTGTCGGCGTACCGACGGCACCCACGCGCCCTCGACTGATCCCCGCCGGCACGGCCGGCCCGCCGCTGGCGCGTCGCGCCGGAACCGGCGGCGGGGGCCCACCGTGCAGGGAGCCTCCGGTCCGGCGGGTCCCCGCTACGATTGGCGGGTGTCCAGTGATACCGATCCCGATGTCCTGACGCGCCAGCAGAACGACCCCACCTTCGCCTCGGTGTGGGACGAACTGCGCTGGCGTGGTCTGGTGCAGGTCTCGACCGACGAGACCGCGCTGCAAGAGGCCCTCGACGGTGACCCGATCACGTACTACTGCGGCTTCGACCCGACGGCACCGTCGCTGCACTGCGGCAACCTGCTGCAGCTGCTGACCATGCGTCGGTTGCAGCTCGCCGGCCACAAGCCCCTGGCGCTCGTCGGGGGGTCGACCGGCCTGATCGGCGATCCCCGGCCCACGGCCGAACGCACGTTGAACACCCGCGAGACCGTCGCCAACTGGGTGAGTCGGCTGCAGGAGCAGGTGTCGCGGTTCCTCAGTCCCGACGGTGAGAACGGTGTGCGGCTGGTCAACAACCTCGACTGGACGTCGCCGATGTCCGCGATCGACTTCCTGCGCGACGTCGGCAAGTACTTCCGCGTGAACTCGATGCTCAAGAAGGACGCGGTCGCAGCGCGACTGAACTCCGACTCGGGCATCAGCTACACCGAGTTCAGCTACCAGATCCTGCAGGGCATGGACTACCGCGAGCTGTTCCGGCAGTACGGGTGCACGCTGCAGACGGGTGGTTCCGACCAGTGGGGCAACCTGACGTCGGGCACCGAGCTGATCCGGCGTGCCGAGGGTGCCACGGTGCACGCGATGGGGACGCCGCTGATCACGAACTCGGACGGCACGAAGTTCGGCAAGAGCGAGGGCAACGCCATCTGGCTCGACGCCGACATGACCTCGCCGTACGCCATGTACCAGTTCTGGCTCAACACCACGGATGCCGACGTGATCGCCCGGTTGCGGCAGTTCACGTTCCTGAGCCGTGCCGAGATCGAACGGCTCGAACAGGCGGTGGCCGACGAACCGTTCCGGCGCGAAGCGCAGCGGACACTGGCGTACGAGGTCACGTCCGTCGTGCACGGCGTCGCCGCGACCCAGGCGGCGATCGATGCGTCGGCGGCCCTGTTCGGCAACGGCGACCTGGCGGCGCTCGACGGTCCCACGCTCCGAGCGGCCGTCGCGGAACTCCCCGGGTCGGTGACCCTGACGCCCGACGCCGACCTGGCGAAGGCGCTCGTCGACACCGCGTTGGTGAAGTCCCTCGGCGAGGCCCGTCGCGCGATCGACCAGGGCGGGGTCTACGTGAACAACACCCGCGCCGACGACCCGACCGCCGTGCTGGCGGAGATCGCTCTGCCCGGGGGAGTGGTCGTGTTGCGCCGAGGCAAGAAGACCCTGGCCGGTGTGACCCTCACGAGCTGACCCGTCCCCGTCCAGGACGCCCGGTTCCCGCAGTGCCCACGCACCGCGGCGCCGGGCGTCGTCGCGTTCCCGGGCCTGGTGCCTGCTCGCTCGGGCCTGATGCCTGCGTGCTCGGACCTGTTGCAGGATGCGACACGCCCGGGATGTGGCATGGGTTGGCGCTACCCGGCCCCCGCCCGTAATGTTTCCTCTCGTCACCCCAAAGGTGCGGCGGAGCGGCTGGAGCGAAAGCCCAGAGCACGTCGGCCCTCAAGTGGGACCATCCTCCACAGGAGATCAGCTCTAGCCTTGCGCTGGACGGCTCCGACGCCTAGGATGACTACTCCACCGGTTCTCTCCCTCGGGATGAGCCACTGACCCAGACTCTGGGTCGACGAACATCGGTGGTCGAACCAAGAACGAATGCCTCTCTGGCGGAACCTCTTCGTGGGGTCGAGTGGGGAGTGCGTCTGGTCCTTGAGAACTCAACAGCGTGCACATTGTCAATGCCAA
>NZ_JBKFAJ010000011.1:0-80416 GCF_053345565.1 Microbacterium sp. M1A1_1b | reverse complement strand
CTTGCGCCCTGGATCGAGCACTACAACACTGAACGGATCCACTCGAGCCACGGACTCACGCCCGCAGCCCGAGTGTCACCAACCTGATGACTCAGTACAACTAGCCAGCAGGGACAGCCGCGTCCGCGTCCTCGTCCGCGATCGGCAGCAGCCGCCGAGCGCCGTGCCCCTCGGCGCCGAGCGTGTCGCCCGGGTTCATCACCAGGCAGGCGTTGAGCGAGATGCACCCGCACCCGATGCACTGCGTCATCTCCTGCTGTAACCGCTCGAGCTCGAGTTGTCGGGCACGCAGTCGCGCACGCCAGCGCTCGTTCAGCCGGCTCCAGTCGCGCAGGGAGGGCATCCGGTCCTCTGGCAGCGCCTGGAACTGCTCGGCGACCTCGGCGAGCGGGATGCCCAGGCGCTTGGCGACCTGGATGATCGCGATCCGCCGTTCGACGTGCCGCGGGTACAGCCGCGTGCCGCCGTCTGAACGCTCCGGGTGGATCAGGCCCTTCCGCTCGTAGAAGTGCAGCGCGCTGGCGGCGACCCCGGTGCGGGCCACGACCTCACCGATGGTCAGCAGGTCGGTCGGGCGCGGGATCTCCACCATGGTGGAGATCCTACGGCCGGGAGGCGCGTGGCGGGCGCCGCCACGATCCTCCAGCCCGCACCTGGTCGCGCACCGATCCCTCGTGGTGACCGCGTGGCAGGCTCGGAGCATGACCTACATCGCCCGCGACGACCGCTACGACTCGATGACGTACCGCCGCACCGGCCACTCCGGCCTCGACCTGCCACTGCTCTCGCTGGGGTACTGGCACAACTTCGGGGACGACGTGCCCTTCGAGACGCAGCGTGCCGTCAGTCGCCGCGCGTTCGACCTCGGCATCACGCACCACGACCTCGCGAACAACTACGGGCCGCCCTACGGTGCCGCCGAGGTCAACTTCGGCCGCCTCATGCGAGAGGACTTCGCGCCGTACCGCGACGAGATGGTGATCTCGACCAAGGCCGGGTGGGACATGTGGCCGGGGCCGTACGGCCAGGGCGGCGGGTCGCGCAAGTACGTGCTCGCATCACTCGACCAGTCCCTGACCCGCATGGGTCTCGACCACGTCGACGTCTTCTACTCCCACCGGCTCGACGCGTCGACCCCGCTCGAGGAGACGATGGGTGCGCTGCACACCGCCGTGCAGCAGGGCAAGGCGCTGTACGTCGGCATCTCGTCGTACGACGCCGACCGCACCCGCCAGGCCGCGGCGATCCTGCGCGACCTCGGCACGCCGCTGCTGATCCACCAGCCCTCGTACTCGATGCTCAACCGTTGGATCGAGACCGAGGGGCTGCTCGACACCGCCAGTGAGCTCGGCTTCGGCGTGATCGGCTTCACCGCGCTCGCGCAGGGGCTGCTGACGGGCAAGTACCTGGACGGGGTGCCGGCGGACTCCCGCGCGGCGGCCGGCAAGTCCCTCGACGCGTCGAGCATCACGCCCGAGGTCGTCGAGCACCTGCGCGCGCTCAACGGCGTCGCCGAGTCGCGCGGGCAGACGATGGCGCAGCTCGCACTGTCGTGGGCGCTGCGCGACGAGCGGGTGACCTCGCTGGTGATCGGTGCGTCGCGGGTGTCGCAGCTCGACGACAACGTCGCGGCGCTGGGCAACCTGACGTTCTCGGACGACGAGCTCCGCACGATCGACGAGCACTCGGTCGGCATCACGGACGTCGACCTGTGGGCCGGTGCCCGCGCCGGCGAGGTCTCGTAGCGCGGTTCTCATAACACTTGACAGTCTGTACTGGCATCCAATATGTTGCGTATAGCGAGCCGGATCAGGTGCTCGGAACCGACCAGGAGTCCCCATGAGCACCATCACCGCGATCGCCCCCGGCATCCCCGCCATCATCGTCGTCCCCGGGCCGCTGCTCGAGGCGACGCTGTCGGGACTCGAGCGCACCGGTGCCCGACTGCCGCACGCGCTGGCCGTGCCCGTCATGCTGGCGCACGCCGCGATCGCGACGGTCGCCTACCGCTGAGTCGGTGACCAGACACGGACAGGAGGCCCGGTGCCAGCTGCCACCGGGCCTCCCGTTCCGTCTCCGGTCCCGTCCGGGGCCACTGGTACCCTCGACGCAGCAAGTGTGTATCTACCGGACGCCGCACCTCGGCGGACAACGGCGGCACCCGATGGGTCCGCCGGACAGACGCGGGCCGAGAAGGCACACCTCGACATGCTCCAGTCGCGCTCCGCAGACGCTTCCCTGATCGCCCACGCCGGGCGCTCCTACTTCCCGATCGCCCTGATCGCGCGGCTGCCGTTCGCGATGATGGTCGTCGGGGTCCTGACGCTCGTGGTCGCCTCGCGCGACTCGGTCGCACTGGGCGGCATCAACTCGGCCTTCGTCGGCATCGGGTCGGCGGTGTTCGGGCCGATGGTCGGCGCAGCAGCGGACCGGTTCGGGCAGCGCACCGTGCTGGTGCCGGTCGGCCTGACCAACGCCGTGCTGCTCGGGGTGTTCCCGTTCGTCGTGCAGGGCTCGGCGCCCGACCTGGCGGTGCTGGCGATGGCGTTCTGCATCGGTGCGAGCGCACCCCAGGTCGCGCCGATGTCCCGCTCGCGGCTCGTCGCGATCATCCGGCAGCGCATGGCGCCGGACCGGCACGAGAAGGTCCTCAGCGGCACGATGGCCTACGAGTCCGCTGCCGACGAGGTCGTCTTCATCATCGGACCGTTCCTGGTCGGACTGCTCGCGACGGCCATCGCCCCGTGGGTCGCGGTCGCCGGGGCCTCGGTGCTGACGTTCGTCTTCGTGACCGCGTTCGCACTGCACCCGACCGGCAAGCTGGCCCTCGCGCACCACACCGACGTCCCGCAAGCGCCCGCCCGCCAGCTGCTGCGTCCCCGGCTCGTCGTCGTGGTGGTCGGGATCCTGGGGATCGGGTTCTTCTTCGGCTCGACGCTGACGTCGCTGACCGCGTTCATGGAGACCCACGGCCAGGCGTCCCAGGCCGGCCTGCTGTACGGCCTGATGGGCATCGGCTCGGCCGGGCTCGCGCTCGGATCGGCGGCGTTCCCGCGGGCCTTCGGTGTCGGCTGGCGATGGCTGGTGTTCGGCGTCGTGCTGCTGGGCGGGACGATCGCCTTCGCGTCGGCGGACTCCGTCGTGGCGGTCGCGGTCGTGCTGGCGGTGATGGGCATCGGCATCGGCCCGACCCTCGTCGCGCAGTACAGCCTGGGGTCGGACCGCTCCCCGGTGGGTCGGTCGGCGACGACCATGACGATCCTGGGCTCGGCGGTCATCGTCGGGCAGTCGCTCGCGTCGGCGGTCGTCGGCGACGTCGCGGAGCGCTCGGGCACGGCGACGGCGATGCTCTTCCCCGCGGTGTCGGCCGGCATCGTCGTACTGGCCGCGGTCGTGAACCTGGTGCTGTCGCGCCGCAGGGCCTGACGCGGCGGCCGGACGCCGCGCCGTGCTGCGGCTCGTGCGAGGTTGCACGGCCCGTGGCCGGTCGTTTCCGCGCACGGAACTGCCAACCTCGCACCGGCCGCGAACCTCGCACGGTGCGCGCGCCCGAGCGCACCCGCCCGGCGCGTGCCTACTCGGTGTCGTCGACCAGCAGGTCCTCGTGCCGGTAGTCGCCCGACCGGACACCCGCCCGCGCGATCATGTGCGTCGACACCGGCACCAGGAACATCTGGAACACCATGATCGGCAGCACCACCCAGAACGCCGTCCAGGTCCCCACCGCGACGACGATCGCCGCGAGTGCCAGCGCCAGCCCGAGCACCTGCGGCTTCGCCATCGCGTGCAGGCGCACCAGCGGGTCGGGGAAGCGCACGATGCCCACCGCGGCGCCGAGGGACAGCACCGAGCCGACCAGCAGCAGCACGAGCGCGATCCACGCCCGCACCCCGGCGGTGTCGATGAAGGACTGCAGGATCTCGGTCACGACTCGCTCCGTTCCGGGGTCGTCACGTCGGTGCCCTCGTCGGACGGGTCGGACGACGGCGTCACCGCCCGGGCGACCGCGACGGTGGCGAACACGCTCGTCGCGGCGATCACCACGAGCACCGGGATGGCGGTCAGGTCCCGGCGGATGACCATGGCGGCGGCGATCACCACCAGCACGGTGGTCAGCACCAGGTCGGAACCGATCATCCGGTCCAGGATGGTCGGTCCGCGGACGATGCGGAACACGGCCAGCGCCAGCGTCGCGCCGAGCAGGGTGAGCACGAGCGCGATGCCGACGCCCATGACGACGAGCCCGGCGTTCATCGCGTCACCTCGGGCAGGGGGTCGGACAGTTCGGCGACGTCCTGCTTCGACCCGAGGGCCTTGATCACCAGGGCGTCGATCCGCAGCGCCATCCGCTTCTCGGCCTCGACCTGTTCCTGCCGCTCGGTGTCGAGCACGTGCAACAGCAGGCGCCGACGGTGCAGGTCGACGTCGGCGACGTACGAGCCGGGCACGAGCGAGACGGCGAGCGTCGCCAGGGTGAAGGTCATCTCGGAGGTCGTGTGCAGCTGCACCAGGACGATCGAGCTGCGCCGGACACCGCGGGGCCGGAACGCCACCCACGCGACCTTGAACGACGCCGCGATGACGAGCCCACACCACACGACCAGGAACCGCAGCGCGTGCGGCACCGAGAACCGGGGGGACAGGGGAACGGGCGGCAGCGGCAGCGCCTGGGTCACGAGCACCGCCACGACGAGCCCGCACAGCAGCGTCAGCGGGGTCCACGACCCCCACAGCAGCGCCCAGAACACGGTCAGCCCGATGCCGAGCGGCACCTCGTAGCGCCAGGCGACGACGATGCGCCGGGCCCGGGTGATGCGTCGTGTGTCGTTCGTCACTGCGCGCTCCCCAGGACGGCCTGCACGTAGGACACGGGCGACTCGAGTGACTCCGCCGCGCGGGTCGCGTACCCGTACAGCGGGCCGGCGACGACGGTCAGGGCGACCGATCCGAGCACCGCGACGGTCGTCACGCCGACCAGCATCCGGGGCAGGCGCACCTTCTCGCCGGTCAGCAGGGCCGGACGGGAGGCCCCGCTCACCGGGGCGGCGTCGGTGACGGTCACCGAGCCTCCCGCGATGACACTGCCGTCGGCTTCGGAGACCGTGACCGGCGCCGGTTCCGGCGCGCGCAGGTGCTCGCGCGGCTCGGCGACCGAGGCGTGCGGTGCCGCCGGCTCGGCGGCCGGCTTCGGCCGCCAGAACGCGGCGTCCCACACCCGCATGAGCGCGTACAGGGTGAGCAGCGAGGTGACGACGCCGGCGCCGATCGTGACGTAGGCCATCGGGCTGCCCTGCTCGGCCGCGGCACGGAACAGCCCGAGCTTGCCGATGAAGCCCGAGAACGGGGGGATGCCGCCGAGGTTGAACGCCGGGATCAGGTAGAGCGCCGCCAGCAGCGGGGTCGCCTTGAGCAGCCCGCCGAGCGACCTGGTCGACGTCGTCCCGCCGACGCGTTCCATCAGCCCCGACACCAGGAACAGGGTGGTCTGCACGACGATGTGGTGCACCGTGTAGAACACCGCGGCAGCCGTGCCGGCGACCGTGCCGAGCCCGATGCCCATCACCATGAAGCCGATGTGGCTGATGAGCGTGAAGGACAGCAGCCGTTTGACGTCCGTCTGCGACACGGCGCCCAGCACGCCGACGATCATCGTCAACGCGGCGACCACCAGCAGCACGGTGTTCAGTTGCGGCCTGGGGAAGATGATCGTCTCGAGCCGGATGATCGCGTAGATGCCGACCTTGGTGAGCAGGCCCGCGAACACCGCGGTGACCGGCGCCGGCGCGGTCGGGTACGAGTCCGGAAGCCAGAACGCCAGCGGGAACACGGCCGCCTTGATGCCGAACCCGATGAGCAGCATCGTGTGCAGCAGCAGCTGGACGTGCTCGGGCAGGGCGGCCATGCGCTCGCTGATCTGGGCGATGTTGACCGTGCCGACGGCGCCGTAGACCAGGCCGATCGCGGACAGGAACAGCGCCGACGCGATCAGGCTCGTCACGATGTAGGTGGTGCCGGCGCGGACCCGCTGCTCGCTGCCGCCCAGGGTGATGAGCACGTAGCTGGCCACCAGGAGCATCTCGAACGCGACGTACAGGTTGAACAGGTCACCGGCGATGAACGAGTCGAGGACGCCCGCCGCCAGCACCAGGTACGTCGGGTAGAAGATCGTGACCGGTGCCTCGCCGTCGTTGGCGGCCAGGCCCTGCCCGATCGAGAACAGCAGGACGAGCAGCAGCACGCTCGCGCTCACGGTCAGCAGCAGGGCGCTCAGCCGGTCGACCACGAGTGAGATGCCGTACGGCGCCTGCCACCCGCCGACCTGCACCACGATCGTGCCGTGCTGGTCGACGAGCACCATGAGCGTGGCGGCGACGGCCAGCGCGATGACCAGGACGGCGACCGTGATCGCGCGCTGGAGCTTCTGGTGCCGGAGCAGTCCGAGGGCGACCGCGGCACCGAGCAGCGGGACCAGGACGAGCAGCGGTGCGAGGAAGGTCATCGGTGCTCCTGCCGCTCGGGGTGCGGTTCGTGGTGGCGCTCGTGGCCGTCGTCGGACTCGGACTCGGGGTCGGTGTCCGTCTCCGGGTCGTCGTGTCCGGCCGCCGACCGGTCCCGCCGGATCGCGACGTCGGCCTCGTCCACCTCGACCTCGTCCGCGCGGGACAGGGTCCACGAGCGGTGGATCAGCGCGAGCAGGAACGCGCTGACCGCGAAGGTGATGACGATCGCGGTCAGGGCGAAGGCCTGGGGGAGCGGGTCGGTGATGCCCTCGGCCGACGTGCCGATCGGCGGGTTGCCCGCGGCACCGGACATGATCAGCAGCAGCAGGTTGAGCGCGTTGCCGAGCAGCAGGAACCCGAGCAGCATCCGGGTCAGGGAGCGTTCGAGCAGCAGGTAGACGCCGCACGAGAACAGCACGGCCATCGCGATGACCAGGACCAGGGTGACGGTCATGCGGAGACCTCTTCCGTGTCGCGGCTGGCTTCGGTGGTGTCGCTGGTCGGGACGCGGGAGTCCTCGAGTCGCTGCCGGTCGACCTCGGCGCCCAGGCTGCGCAGCACGTCGAGCACGAGCCCGACGACGACCAGGTATACCCCGATGTCGAAGAACGTCGCCGTGACGAACTCCACGTGGCCGAGCACCGGGACCGTGGCCTCGAAGAACTCCGAGTACAGGGCGTCCTTGCCGAAGAACAGCGGGACGATGGCGGTGATCGCGGCGGTCGCGACCCCCAGCCCGAGCAGACGGCCGGCGCGCACGGGGGCGGCCGCACCGAGCTCGGCGGCGCCGCCGGCCAGGTAGCGCGCGGCGAGCGCGATGCCCGCCACCAGGCCGCCCGCGAACCCGCCGCCCGCGGCGTTGTGTCCGGCGAACAGCAGGTACAGGGACAGCACGATCAGGCCGTGGAACAGCAGCCGAACGACCACGTCGAGCAGGGCGGACCGGCCGGTCGGCAGTGCAGCGCTGGTGGGCAGCCAGGCGCGTGGTTCGCCGTCGGCACGGTCGTTCGTCGCGTCGCCCGGGGCCATGTCGCGCAGGCGGGGCAGCGTGTCCTCGCGCGAGTTCACGAAGATCAGGCTGGCGACCCCGGTGGCCGCCGCGACGACGACGGTCAGCTCGCCGAGGGTGTCCCAGCCGCGCAGGTCGACCAGCGCGACGTTCACGACGTTCAGGCCGTGTCCGAACGAGCTGGTGAGCGCGGGGATGTCCGGCCAGATCGGGGTGGCCGTCCGGGACGAAGCGGCGACGACGACCACGATCGCCAGGGTCAGCCCGGCCAGACCGGCGAACAGCGCCCGGAGCACCCGGAATCGCGAGGGGTTGGCGGTGTTGATGCGCGGGGGGAGCCGCCGGAGCACGAGCACGAACGCGATGAGCGTGACGGTCTCGACGACCAGCTGCGTCAGGGCCAGGTCGACGGCCCCGTGCAGGACGAACAGCACGGACATGCCGTAGCCGGTGACCCCGACCAGCACGGCCGCCGCGAAGCGGGTCTTCGCGGCAGTGACGGCGATCGCGGCGATCGCCATCACGATCACCACGGGGACCTGGCCCCACGAGTCGGCGAACCGCACCCGGAACTGCCACGGGCCGCCGACGACCAGGTTCGCGAGCGCCCCGGCGACGAACACCGACAGGATCACGGTCAGGTAGTAGGGGAGCGAGCCGCGCTGCAGGTTGGCGGTCAGGGCCGTCGCGCCGCGGTCGAGTCCACGCATCAGGCGCCGGTACGTGCCCGCGGCACTCGGGGCTCCGGCCAGGCGGTGCTGCAGGGCTTCGACCCGGGTGCGCGCGGCGAAGAGCGCCACGCCGCCCAGCACCGTGATGGCGGAGATGCCGAGCGCGGGCTCGAGGCCGTGCCAGAGCGCCAGGTGCGGCACGACGTCGTCCCCGGGCAGCGACGCGGCCGCGGCGGCAGGCTCGATGCCGTGGGCGACGAGGGGGGTGAGCAGCCCGAGGGCCAGGCCGGTCAGGCCGAGCACGGACGGCACGACGCCCAGCCCGTGCAGCGCGTGCGGTTCGGTCTGCGGGACGCCGGGCTTGGTGGCGAAGGTGCCCCAGAAGAACCGGAGCGAGTACGCCACCGTCAGGACGGAACCGATCGTGACGCCGACCAGCGCGAGCCACGCCCACCCGGCATCCGGGCCGTGCAGGGCCTCGACGAAGCCGGTCAGCACGGCTTCCTTCGCGACGAAGCCGATCGTGGGCGGGATGCCGGCCATCGAGACCAGCGCGAGCACCGCGACCGTCGCGAGCCACGGCATCCGACGACCGACACCGCTGAGCTTGCCGAGCTCACGCGTGCCGGTCACGTGGTCGACCGTGCCGACGACCAGGAACAGCGTGGACTTGAAGGTCGCATGTGCCACGAGCAGTGCCACACCGCCGAGCGCCACTGCCGGGGAGCCCCAGCCGGCGGCCAGCACGAGGAACCCGAGCTGCGCCACGGTGCCGTACGCCAGCAGCAGCTTGAGGTCGGTCTGGCGGAGTGCTCGGTACCCGCCGACGAGCATGCCGAGCACGCCGAGGACGGTGACGGTCGCGTGCCACCCGTCGAGCAACGCGAACGCCGGGGCCAGTCGTGCGACCAGGTAGATGCCGGCCTTCACCATCGCGGCGGCGTGCAGGTAGGCGCTGACGGGAGTCGGTGCGGCCATGGCGGCGGGCAGCCAGAAGTGGAACGGGACGATCGCCGACTTCGTCAGGGCACCGACGAGCACCAGGACGACCGACACGGTGACGACCGTGCCCGTCGGGGGCTGCTCGATGATCGCCGAGAGCCTGGTCGTGCCGGCCGTGACCGACAGCATCACGAGCCCGGCCAGCATCGCGAGACCGCCGGCGGTGGTGACCACGAGTGCCTGCATCGCGGCGGCGCGACTGGCCCGTCTGGCCGCGTCGTGCCCGATGAGCAGGTACGAGAAGACGGTGGTCGCTTCCCACAGGACGAACAGCACGATGACGTCGTCGGCGATGACCAGCCCGTACATCGACCCGGCGAACGCGGTCAGCACGCCGGCGAAGCGGCCGAGCCCCGGTTCGTCGTCCCCGAAGTACGACGCGCAGTAGACGAGCACCAGGGCACCGACGACCGACACCACGAGCGCGAGCACCCAAGACAGGGCGTCGACGCGCAGCCCGATCGCCAGGTCGAGCTGGGGGATCCACGAGAACGACTCGGTGACCCCGCCGTGCAGTGCCCGGTCCGTCTGTGTGACCGTCAGGACGGCGGCGGCGGCCGGAGCGAGGGCGGCGACGTAGAAGGAGCGTCGGCCGAGCAGCGGGGTGAGGGCCGGGACGACCAGGGCGACGACGGCGAACGCGACGAGGACGGTGACCATGGGGCGCCTCCTCGGGGTCGGGCGTGCAAGTCCGGCTCTGGGTGGCTCACAGGCTACCGAGAGCGGGATGGGCAGAACCTGTGCGGCCGGACAGGATGCCCGATCGCGGATCAGACTGCGAGCACCACTCTGCCCGCCCCGACAGCACCCTGTCCGGCCCACGCCCGGGCGACCTCGGCCATCGGGACGGCGGTCGCGTCCACCGCGATCGTGCCGTCGGCGATCGCCCGGACGATGCCGGGGAGTTCCGCCACGAAGCCGCCGATGCCCACGGAACCCTGCCCGCTGCCGACGACGGTCAGCCCCGATGCCCGCAGTGCCGCGGACGGGATCACCGCCTCGGGACCGGCTGTCGATCCGATCGCGATCCAGTCGAGGCGGTCGCCGCGGGCCCGCCGAGCGGTGACGATCGCCGCCATCGCCGCTGCGGTCGGAGCGCCCCAGACGTAGTCGAGCACCACGTCGACGTCCGACGCCTCGGCCGCCAGGGCTGCGACGTCGTCGAGCGGCACGACCGCGTCGGCTCCGAGCGCGGCGAGCGTGGCCAGGCGTCGGGGGTCGCGCCCGCTGGCCACCACACGCGAGGCGCCGAGGTGCTTCGCGACCTGGATCGCCGCGCGCCCGGAGGCCCCGGTCGCGCCGAGCACCAGCACGCGGGCTCCGGCGGGGAACACGATGCGCTGGCGTAGGGCGACCCAGGACGACATCACCGGGTTGGTGCCGGCGGCGACGGTGACGGGGTCGGTGCCGTCGGGCAGCACGACACTGGCGCGGGGGTCGACCGCCACGCGCTCGGCCATCGAGCCGCGGGTGTCGGACTGCACCGCGAAGTACCGGAGCGTGCCGTCCGAGAACCGCCCGACGCCGTCCACGCCGGGGACCAGCGGGAGTGCCCCCTCGCTCGTGTAGTGCGAGCCGGATGCCTGGGAGCGCACCCGGGGGTGCAGCCCGGCAGCGACGACGTCGACCAGGACCTGATCGGCGGTGGGGGTGGGGTCCTGGAACGTCGTCCAGGTCGGGGCGGTGTCGAAGTGGGTGACGACGGCTGCGTGCATGATCGGCTCCTGTGGTTCGTGTTACGAATCAAAGTAGTTCGTTTCACGAACTGCGTCAACTAGGCTGTCGTCATGGACACGAGCGAACAGGACCGCCTGGTCGACGCCCTCGGGCAGACGGCCTTCACCACCATGGGTGCACTGACCGACCTGGCCGCGGACGCTGGTCTGTCCCTCACCCAGCTGCGGGTGCTGGCGATCCTGCGCGACCGCCGTCTGCGGATCGGCGACCTGGCGGCGTACATGGGGCTCGAGAAGTCGACGATGACCGGCCTGGTGGCGCGGGCGTCGACGAAGGGGCTGCTGGCGCGGGTGCCGAACGCCGACGACGCCCGCGCGGTCGACGTCGTGCTGACGGATCGCGGCCACGATGTCGCGGCGGAACTCGAGACCGCGATCCGACGCGCCCTGGTGCCCCTGACCGAGAAGCTGCCGGCGGCCGACCGGCGCCGGCTCCGTGACCTGCTCGAGCGCATGCTGCGCTGACGGCCGCCACCGTCCGCTGCCGCCAGCTACCGCCCGTGTGCGCGCGACGGGATCTGCGTCGCGAGCTTGCCGCCCGACACGTCGAGCAGCGTCCCCGTGATGTACGCCGACGCGTCGCTGGCCAGGAACACCAGCAGGTCGGCGACGTCGTCCGGGGTCTCCCACCGCCGCAGCGACAGGGTGTCGAGCAGCCGGTCCTGGGCCTCGGCCGGCATGGTCGCGAAGCCGTTCATCGCCGTCGGCACCATGCCCGGCGCATACGCGTTCACCGTGATGCCCCACGGCCCGAGCTCCGACGCCAGCACCCGCGTGAAGGCCACGACGGCGGACTTCGACGCGGCGTAGGCGGCGCTGCCGACACTCGGCACGATCGCCGCGAAGGACGCCGCGTTGATGATCCGCCCGCTGCCGGCCCGCTGCATCACCGGGGCCACCGCCTGGCTCATCAGGAACGTGCCGCCCATGTTGACGTCCATGCACCGCTGCCAGTCCGGCCACGTCAGGTCCGCCACCAGGCCGTCCACGTTGATGCCGGCGTTGTTCACGAGCACGTCGATCGTGCCGTGCCGGTCGACGACCGTCTCCACCGCCGCGGCGACCGAGTCCGGGTCGGCGACGTTGCACACGACGTGGTCGGGGTCGTCCGGCCCGTCGAAGGCCAGGTCGAGGGCGACGACGCGTGCGCCCTCGGTGCGGAAGCGCTCCGCGAGCACGCTCCCGATCCCGCGGCCGGCTCCGGTGACGACGACCACACGGTCGCTCAGGTCGAGGTGCATCATCGCTCCTGTCCAGTCGACGGACGTCGTCGACACCACCACCTCTACCATTCCCCCATGGCCAACGCAGCATCGGGACGAGTCCTCTGGATCACGGGAGGCGGCAGCGGCATGGGTGCCGCAGCCGCCCGGACCGCGGCGGCGAGCGGCTGGACGGTGGTGCTCAGCGGGCGCCGGGCGGACCGGCTGCACGAGGTCGCGGACCAGGTCCGGCAGGCGGGCGGCACCGCGGACGTGCTGCCGCTGGACGCATCCGACCAGGAGGCGGTGGTCGCCGCCGCAGCGACCGTCGCGTCCCGACACGGTCGGCTCGACGGCCTGGTGCTGGCCGCCGGACTGAACGCACCGGCCCGCCGGTGGGACGACCAGTCGCTCGGGACGTTCCGCGCGGTCGTCGACACGAACCTGACCGGGGTCGTGAGCGTCGTCGACGCCGCGCTCCCCGCACTCCGGACGAGCGGTGCCGGCGTGGTGGTCGTGGTGTCCTCGTACGCGGGATGGTCCTTCCAGCCGGGGGCCGGAGTCGCTTACTCGGCGTCGAAGACCGCGCTCGGCTCGGTCGTCCGGACCCTGAACCAGCAGGAGGCACCGCACGGTCTGCGGGCGACGCACCTGTGCCCCGGCGACGTCGCGACCGAGTTCCTGCAGCAGCGTCCGACGGTGCCCGACGCCGCCGCCCGCGCCGTGATGCTCACCCCCGAGGACATCGGCCGCACGATCGGGTTCGTCCTCGACGCCCCGGCGCACGTCCGCGTCGACGAGCTCGTCATCAGCCCGGTCTCCCAGCGCTGACGCGCCCCGCACGCACCGGCCACCTGACGGACCGCCGGGTGTCCGCCGGACAGGTGCCGAGCCTCCTGTCCGTCCACCTGTGGGAACGCATAGCGTGACGGCCATGCGCACCCGAACCGCCGCCCCGCTCGCGTCACTCGCCCTGGTCGTCCTGGCGCTCGCCGGGTGCACGGCAGGGCCCGATGCCGAGGACGACGAGCGCGGCCGGGTCTCGGCCTCGCCGCCGAGCGACCTGGCGCGCGACGAGGCCGCCCCGACCGGCGCCGTGCGCGACGTGGCGACCGACCTGCAGGCGCCGTGGTCGGTCGTGATGACCGACGCCGACGTGCCGCTCGTGAGCCTGCGCGACTCGGGCGACGTCCTCGAACTGGCGGACGACGGGTCCACGCGCACCGTCGGCACGGTGGACGGCATCCGGCACGGCGGCGAGGGCGGGCTGCTCGGACTGGCGGTCGAGGACGACGACCTGTTCGTGTACTCCACCGGCCAGGACGGCAACCGGGTCGAGCGCTACCCGCTGACGGGGCGGCCCGGGTCGTACGGCCTCGGCGACCCGACGACCGTCATCGACGACCTGCCGGCGAACAGCTTCCACAACGGCGGCCGGATCGCGTTCGGACCCGACGACATGCTCTACGTGACCGTCGGCGACGCCGGGGACCGGTCCGAGGCGCAGGACCGGGACTCGCTGGCCGGCAAGATCCTCCGCCTGACGCCCTCGGGCGCCGTGCCGGACGACAACCCGTTCGCGGGCTCGCCGGTGTACTCGCTCGGGCACCGCAACGTGCAGGGGCTGGGGTGGGCGGACGACGGCACGATGTTCGCCTCGGAGTTCGGCGAGGACACGTGGGACGAACTGAACGTGATCCGGGCCGGCGAGAACCACGGGTGGCCCGAGGTCGAGGGGAAGGGCGGGACCGACCAGGGCTTCGTGGACCCCGTGCAGCAGTGGCGGACCGACGACGCGAGCCCCTCGGGTCTGGCGGTCGTCGACGACACGGTGTTCATCGCGAACCTGCAGGGCGAGGTGCTCCGGTCGGTGCCCGTCGCCGACCCGACCACGTCACGCGAGTGGTTCGGCGGCACCTACGGACGCCTGCGCACCGTGCTCGAGGGCCCGGACGACACGCTCTGGTTCGTCACGAACAACACCGACGGACGCGGTTCCGCCGGCGACGGCGACGACCGGATCCTGTCCGTGGACCTGACCGACTGACGCGGGCGTACTGTCCGGGACATGCCTGCTCTCACCGACACGTTCGTCATGTCCAACGGTCTGCACATCCCGAAGATCGGCTTCGGCACCTGGCAGATCCCCTCCGGCACCCAGGCGTACGACGCCACCCGAGCCGCCCTCGACGCCGGGTACCGCCACATCGACACCGCCCTGGCGTACGGCAACGAAGCCAGTGTCGGCGAAGCGGTGCGCGACAGCGGTGTCCCGCGCGACGAGGTCTTCATCACCACCAAGCTGCCGGCCGAGATCAAGACGGCGGCCGGTGCGCGCGACGCGTTCGCCGAGTCGTCGGGCAACCTCGACCTGGGCGTCGTCGACCTGTACCTGATCCACGCGCCGTGGCCCTGGAGCGACATGGGCAGCGACCACCGCGACGGCAACGTCGAGGTCTGGAAGGTGTTCGAGGAGCTCTACGACGCCGGCAGGACGAAGTCCATCGGCGTCTCCAACTTCGCCGTCCCCGACCTGGAGCACCTGCTCGGCGCCACCGACGTCGTCCCGCACGCCAACCAGATCCGCTGGTTCATCGGCAACACCCAGGACGACACCACGGCGTTCTGCGCCGAGCGGGACGTCCTGGTCGAGGGCTACTCGCCGCTCGCCACGGGCGGGCTGCTGTCCAACACGGCGATCCAGGAGATCGCGGCGGGGCACGACAAGACCGTCGCCCAGGTCGCCATCCGCTACCTGCTCGAGAAGGACGTGCTGCCGCTGCCGAAGTCGACCACGCCGTCGCGCATCGCCGAGAACGCGGACGTCGACTTCGTGCTCTCGCCCGAGGACATCGCGACGCTCGACGCGCTGCAGGACACCACCGACTGAGCCGCTCCCGCTAGCCTGACGCCATGTCGACGATGACGGACCTGGTCCCCGATCCCGGCGCCCTCGAGCGCATCGCCACCGGCAGCACCTGGGCCGAGGGGCCGCTCTGGATCCCGGAGACCAGCACCCTGCGCTGGTCGGACATCCCCGGCGACCGGATCCTGCAGTGGCATGCTGCGTCCGGCGCCGTTGACGAGTACGCCACCGGGGTCGAGTTCACGAACGGCCGCGCGCGCGACCGGGACGGCAGCGTCGTGCAGTGCTCGCACGGACACCGGCGGGTCGAGCGCGAACGGGACGGCGTCGTGACGGTGATCGCCGATGCCTGGAACGGCGTCCGGCTCAACTCCCCGAACGACGTCGTGGTCGCGCGGGACGACAGCGTGTGGTTCACCGACCCGGCCTACGGCATCACCCAGCCGCGCGAAGGGCACCCCGGCGTCCGGGAGTACGGCGACCACTGGGTGTTCCGCTGCGGCCCCGACGGCCAGGACCTGCGCCCGGTCGTCCTCGACGTCGACGAGCCGAACGGGTTGGCGTTCGACCCGTCCGAGCGGGTGCTCTACGTCGCGAGCTCGTCCGGTGACGCCCCCGTGATCCGGGCCTACGACGTCGACGCCTCGCCCCGGGGAGACGGGGACGCCGTCCTGCCCCGCGTGAAGAACGGCCGCGAGTTCGCGCGGTTCGGTGCCGGCGAGGGCGTCCCCGACGGCATCCGGGTCGACGTCGCGGGCAACGTGTGGTCGTCCTCGCACCGGGGCATCGTCGTGTTCGCCCCCGACGGCAGCCGCATCGGCGAGGTCCCCGTGCCCGAGGTCGTGTCGAACCTGTGCTTCGGCGGCGACGACGGCACCACGCTGTTCCTCACCGCCACCACGAGCGTGTACCGGCTGCCGACGGGGACCCGCGACGCCGTATCCTGACTCGGCCATGCAGTGCGACTACTTCGACCGCGGGGTGTGCCGCTCGTGCACGCTCATGGGGCAGCCGTACGCCGAGCAGGTCCTCGACAAGGAACTCCGCACCCGTGAGCTCCTGCACGACGCGGTCGAGGCTGCCGGAGGACCGGGCGCGGTCTCGTGGCTGCCGGCCGTCACCAGCCCCGAGTCCGGCTACCGCAACAGGGCGAAGATGGTCGTCGGCGGATCCGCCGAGCACCCCACGATCGGCCTGCTCGACCACCGGCAGCGTGCCGTCGACATCCGGCACTGCGGCATCTGCACGCTGGGCATCCGCCAGGCCCTGCCCGTGCTGGCCGACTTCGTCACGTCGGCCGGGCTGATCCCGTACGACGTGGCCTCGCGTCGGGGTGAGCTGAAGTTCGTCCTGGTCACGGAGTCGCCCGACGGCGAGTTGATGGTGCGCTTCGTCCTGCGGTCCGAAGGGCAGCTCGCACGGCTGCGGTCACGGCTCGGCGACCTGCTGCTCACGCTGCCGCGCGCCGTGGTCGTCACCGCGAACCTGCTGCCCGAACACAAGGCCGTCACCGAGGGGGAGCGCGAGATCGTGCTCACCGAACAGGAGACGCTGCCGATGCGGGTCGGCCCCGTCACGATGCACCTGCGGCCGCAGAGCTTCTTCCAGACGAACACGGTCGTGGCGTCCGAGCTCTACGCCCAGGCGTCGGCATGGATCGACGAGGTCGCTCCGTCCTCGATGTGGGACCTGTACTGCGGCGTCGGCGGGTTCGCCCTGCACGCCGCGCGACCCGGGCGGCTGGTCACCGGGATCGAGACCTCGCGCGAGGCGATCCGGTCCGCCGGGCAGTCCGCGCGCGAGGCCGGGTTGTCCGACGTCCGGTTCGCCGCCGACGACGCCACCGAGCACGCGCTGCGCGCCCGGCCCGACCAGACGCCGGAGCTCGTCGTCGTGAACCCGCCCCGCCGCGGCATCGGGACGGCACTCGCCGACTGGCTCGAGGGTTCGGACGTCCAACACGTCGTCTACTCGAGTTGCAACCCCGTGACGCTGGCGCGTGACCTGGCGTGCATGCCGTCGCTGCGGTTGCGACGGGCCCGGGTGCTGGACATGTTCCCGCAGACCGGACACCTGGAAGCCGTCACCCTGCTGTCCCGCATCGGGTCCTGACGCCTGGCCCGCAGGCGCATCGGTGGAGCGGCTCCGGCAGAAACCGACCATTGCCAGGGAATTCGGATGTTCATCGTCACGGGGACGTCGGATCCGCTCGGACGCGGCGATCCGGCCGTACAGGAAATCGTTCTCGGCGCCTAGCACCAATGGGTAGAACCATTTGTCTCAGTTTGATAACGAGTCGGAGTTTCCTATGGTGGCCGACCGTGACGCCGGCGCGACCACTGCCCCCGGCGACACCTCACCAGACCGCGATCGGTCGGGGTGGGCAGTGGAACGCCGGATCTCCGGCGCGCGACCCCGTTGGAGCAACACACATGAAGAAGACCACCCGAACTCGCGCCGTCCTCGGCGGACTCGCCTTCGCCGGCATCGCCGCAGCCGGCGTGGGGCTGTCCGCCCCCGCGAACGCTGCCGACGGCTCGACCTGGGACGCCCTCGCGCAGTGCGAGTCCGGCGGCAACTGGGCGATCAACACCGGCAACGGCTACTACGGCGGCCTGCAGTTCACGCAGAGCACCTGGACCGCCAACGGCGGCTCCGGCAGCCCGGCGAACGCCAGCCGCGAGACGCAGATCGCCGTCGCGGAGCACGTCCTCGCGTCGCAGGGCTGGGGCGCATGGCCCGCCTGCTCCGCGAAGCTCGGCCTGAGCGGCACGACCGGTGCCGCGCCGGCTGCCATCCCGCAGCAGCAGGCAGCTCCCGCCGCCGCGGCACCGGCTCCGCAGGCCGCCGCCCCCACGGCGACCGCGCCGCGCACGTCGGTGGCCCCGAAGGCCACCACGCCGGCAGTCCCGGCCGGGCCCACCAAGCCCGCGGCCGTGCCGACGAGCGGCAAGACCTACACGGTGGCGTCGGGCGACACGCTCGACAGCATCGCCACCAAGCTGGGGATCGACGGCGGCTGGAACACGCTCTGGGCCGCGAACACCTCGATCGACAACGCGAACCTGATCTACGCGGGTCAGACGCTGCAGCTCCCGGCCTGATCCGGACCACCGGATCGGGTCGCCCGGTCACCACGAACGCCCCCACGACCACTGGTCGCGGGGGCGTTCGTCATGCTGCTCACCGATCAGTGCGGGTTCGTCGCCAACCAGTTCGTCAGGTCGTCCGACCGGAGCGCGGCGCTGAGGGACTGCACGGCGCCCTGGTTCACGGTGACGTAGGACTGTCCGTCCGGCGAGGTGCCGCCGCCCGCCGTGGGCATCGTGAAGGTCTGCAGGTCGTCCGGCGAGGCATGGCGGAGCGACCAGCCCAGGCCGACGAGGGTGCCGAAGTCGAGCCCGGGATCGACGGACAGGTACTTGCTGGTCGCGGTGACGAAGTCCTGGATGCGACCGGGGTCGGTCAGGGTGCCCTTCGACAGCACCCCGTCGACGATCCCGCGCATGAACGCCTGCTGGTTCGCCACCCGGGTGTGGTCGGCATCGGCGAACGCGTGTCGCTCCCGCACGAAGTCCAGCGCTGCGGTGCCGTCGAGCCGGTTCTCGCCCGCGACGAAGTGGTGGCCGCCCGCCTCGAACGCCTGCGGAGACCGCACCGTGACCCCGCCGAGCGCGTCCGTCATGCCCGTGAACCCCGCGAAGTCGATCTCGGCGACGTGGTCGATCCGGACGTCGAGCAGCTGTTCGACGGTCTGCACCGTGAGCGGGATGCCACCCCACGCGTACGCCGCGTTGATCTTCGCCGTGCCGTGTCCGGGGATGTCGACCCACGAGTCGCGCATGATCGACATGAGCTGCACCGATCTGCGGTCGGCCGGCAGGTGCGCGAGCATCAGGGTGTCGGAGCGTCCGCCGGCCGTGTGGTCGCCGCCCGGGTCGAGGCGGCTCCGGGAGTCGGACCCGATCAGCAGGACGTTGACCGCGTCTGCGTCCGCCGGGGCCGGGCGTTCGCCGGTCGGGAAGGCGTCCGCGATGGTGTCGGTGTTGCGGTCGTAGCTGCGCGCGAGACCGCTGACGAAGATGCTCGCGACGACGGCGATCACCGCCGCGATGCCGACGAGCGAGCCGAGGGTGGCGACGAGCGCCACGAGGAACGGGCGTCGGCGACGCGGGGCGGAACGGCGACCGGACATGCAGACTCCTGGGATCGAGTCGGCCCTGGTGCCGACGACCCAGTGTACTCCATGTGGTATTTCAGATGCTATTGCTTCTGCGAGCGCTCCATGATGCGCCCGAGCGCGGCACGCAGTTCGGCGTCGTCGGGCAGGACCTCGCGCTCGACGTGCTTGGCCTCGCCCCAGGCGGCTCGGCCCCGTTCGGTCACCGTGACGACCCGGCGGCGGCGGTCGTCGGGGTGCGGGCCGCGCTCGACCAGGCCGTCGCGCTCGAGGCGTTCGAGTGTGCGCGACATCGTCTGGGGCTGGACCCGAGCCGTCCGGGCCAGGGTGTCCGCGCCCGTGGGGCCGGTGCGGATCAGGATGTCGATGGCGATCAGGGCCGCGTGTGGCAGCCCGATCTCGCGCAGACGCTCGTCCCAGTCGCGCTCGACCGACCGTGCTGCCGCTGCCAGGAGTCGGCCGAGCGGCCAGGCTGCGGGATCGTCGTGCATGGACCCGAGTCTACGGAGCGACGCTCGCGCGTCACCGAGTGTTCAGCATGCTGACGATTGGAGTACGCTCAGCGCCGTGCCCCGCTTCCTCCGCATCGTGCTCCCCGCGCTCGTCATCGTGGTCTGGCTCGGCGTCGCCTCGGTCGGCGGCCCGTTCTTCGGCAAGATCTCCGAGGTCTCGACCAACGACCAGACCTCGTTCCTGCCCGCGTCCGCCGACGCGACGAAGGTGCAGCAGCAGTCCGCAGCGTTCCGCGACGAGACCGGCGCCCCGGCCGTCGTCGTGCTCGAGCGTGACGGTGGCCTGCGGTCGTCCGACACCGCCGCGGCATCGGACCTGGCCCAGCAGCTGGGGGACCGGTCCGACGTCGCGTCCGTCAGCCCGCCGATCCCGAGCCAGGACGGCGACGCGGTCGAGATCGTCGCGACGCTGACGAAGGCCGCGGAGACCGGCGACGCCGTCGCCGCCATCCGGAGCGACGTCGACCGAGCGCTGCCGTCCGGGGTGCAGGGCTTCGTGACGGGGCCGGCCGGGTTCACCGCCGACCTGACCGCGGCGTTCGCGGGCATCGACGGGATCCTGCTCGGGGTGGCACTGCTCGCGGTGCTGGTGATCCTGGTGGTCGTCTACCGGTCGCCGCTGCTGCCGTTCCTGGTCCTGGGCACCGCGACGTTCGCCCTGACGGCATCGATCCTGGTCGTCTACGCCCTGGCGAAGGCGGGCATCGTCACCGTCAACGGGCAGGTGCAGGGCATCCTGTCGATCCTGGTGATCGGCGCCGCGACGGACTACGCCCTGCTGTACGTCTCGCGCTACCGCGAGGCGCTGCGGGACCAACGCACCGGGTGGGACGCCACGAAGGCGGCACTGCGCGGCAGCCTCGAACCGATCCTGGCCTCGGGCGGCACCGTCATCGTGGGTGTGCTCTGCCTGCTGCTGTCGGACCTCAACTCCAACAAGGCGCTCGGGCCCGTCGCGGCGATCGGCATCGCGTTCAGCGTGCTCGCCGCCCTGACGCTGCTGCCCGCGCTGCTGCTGGCCTTCCGACGCGCCGCGTTCTGGCCGCTCCGACCGACGTACGGCAGCGCCCACAAGGCCGTGACCGGGCCGGACGCCCGCGGGGTCTGGGCACGGGTCGGTCGGCTGGTGGCCCGACGGTCGCGCGTGGTCTGGATCGTCTGCACGGTCGGTCTGCTGGCGATGGGGACCGGGTTGCTCGGGCTCCGGGCCGACGGCGTGCCGCAGAGCGACCTGGTGATCGGGCAGTCCCAGGCCCGCGACGGCCAGGCCGTGCTCGCCGACCACTTCCCGGGGGGATCGGGCAGTCCCGCCCAGGTGATCGGTGACGCCGACCGCCTCGACCGGCTCGTCGCGGCCATCGAGCGCACCGACGGCATCGACGGGGTGGCCGCGGTGTCGAAGCAGTCACAGACCGGCACCGTGCCGGTCGGCAAGGACGCCGACGCGACCCAGGGCCGCACCGGGCAGCCCGGCGCGACGCAGTCCGCCACCGGGCAGGCGGCCGAGCCGACCGTGGTCGACGGTCGTGTGCTGCTGCAGGCCACCCTGACCGACACCGCCGACTCCGACGCCGCCGAGCAGACCGTCCGCGACCTGCGGGTCGCCGTCGAGCGCGCCGACCCGGGGGCGATCGTCGGCGGGGTCACCGCGACGGCGGTCGACACGAACGACACCGGCATCCGCGACCGCACGCTCATCATCCCCGTCGTGCTGGTCGTGATCCTGCTCATCCTGATGCTGTTGCTGCGCAGCATCGTCGCGCCCCTGGTGCTGATCGGCAGCGTGATCGTGTCCTTCGCGGCGGCCCTCGGTGTCGGTGCGCTCGTGTTCGACCACGTGTTCCACTTCCCCGGAGCCGACCCGTCCGTCCCGCTGTTCTCGTTCGTGTTCCTGGTGGCGCTCGGCGTGGACTACAACATCTTCCTGATGACCCGGGTGCGCGAGGAGACGATCCGCTCGGGGCCGCACGAGGGCGTCCTGCGCGGGCTGGGCGTCACCGGCGGCGTGATCACCTCGGCCGGCGTCGTCCTCGCCGCCACCTTCGCCGCGCTCGGCGTCATCCCGATCCTGTTCCTGGTGCAGATCGCCTTCGTCGTGGCGTTCGGGGTGCTCCTCGACACGATCGTCGTGCGCTCGCTGCTGGTGCCCGCGCTCGTGTACGACCTGGGCCACCGTGCGTGGTGGCCGTCGCGCCTGTCGCGGAAGCACGCTGACATGTGACACGCTGGGCACATGCCAGTCCCCTCGACGCAGCCCGCCGCAGAGCGGAAGCTCCTCCGTGACACCGTGCAGGACAAGATCCGCGACGCGATCATGGACGGCACCCTCGAACCGGGCGAGCGGCTGAACGACGACGACCTGATCGCCTGGCTCGGCGTCTCGCGCACCCCCATCCGCGAAGCACTGGCCGAGCTGGCCCGTGCGGGTCTGATCGAGATGGCGCCGAACCGCTACACCCGGGTCGCCGCACCGTCGAAGGACGAACTGCTCGACGCCTACCGCACCCTCGGCGTCATCTACGGCGGTGTGGTCCGGCTGGCCGTGCCCCGGCTGAAGGACGGCGAACGCAAGAAGATCGTCGCGATGATCGACCGCAGCCTGGCCAGCCTGGACAAGGACGAACAGGCGAAGGTCGCCCACGACGGCGCCGACCTGTACTCGATGTGGGCCGGGTCGTGCGGCAACCCGTCGCTCGAACAGCTCTGCCGCTCGACGACCGACGGGCTGGCGTTCAAGCTGCGCGTGCCCGAGCTCGCCGAGCTGATCCCCGCCGACGTCGTGCGTCCCGAGCTGCAGAAGCTGCGCGACGCGGTCGTCGCGAAGGACCCGATCGCGGCGGAGCTCGCGATGGAGGCCGTGCACCTGCTGCCGACGCGCGGCTGACACCGGACACTCGCGCGGCGACCAGCCGACGGACAGGAGGCGCGGGGCGGGCCCGCACCGGGCCTCCAGTCCGGGGGTGGTCCGGACCGGTTCTCGGGTCCGTCCCATGCTCATCCCGCGGTCTGCGGTTATCGTGCTGCAGTGAGCACGCAGCCTGAAGAGACGACCGAGCGCCGCCGACGCGGCACCGTGCCGCCCCGGCACGGCCGGCAGAAGCGCGGGATCGGCGTGGTGATCCCCGCCATCGCGGGCGTGCTGACGATGGGGCTGCTGCTGAGCGGCGGGTACGCGGCCTTCGCCTACAACCGACTGGCATCGAGCGTCACCAAGGTCGACGCGATCACCGGTTCGACGACGAAGCAGGACGACGTCGACGGCAAGGCCATGAACATCCTGCTGGTCGGCGACGACCACCGGCCGGACAACGCGACGCCCGAGCAGCTCGCCGAACTGAGCACCGAGTCCGACGGCGGCGCGACCAACACCGACACGATGATCGTGTTGCACATCTCGGCCGACGGCAAGGACGCGACGATGATCTCGTTCCCCCGCGACTCGTACGTGTCGATCCCCGGTGTCGGCAAGGGCAAGCTCAACAGCGCCTTCTACTACGGCACCCTGAACAACGGCGGGGCCGCAGGCGGAGCGCAGCTGCTCATCAAGACGATCGAGGGCCTGAGCGGGCTGTCGATCGACCACTACGTCCGGGTCTCCCTGCTCGGCTTCTACGAGATCGTCAAGCAGCTCGGCCCGGTCAGCGTGTGCCTGAAGGAACCGGCGAAGGACGAGTACTCCGGGGTCGACCTGCCCGCCGGCGACTCCCAGCTCGACGCGAAGCAGGCGCTGTCCTTCGTGCGGCAACGGCACGGCCTGCCGAACGGCGACCTGGACCGGCAGGTCCGCCAGCAGTACTTCCTGTCGCAAGAGGCGCGCAAGATCCTGTCCGCCGGCACGCTGCTCAACCCGGTCAAGGCCACGAACGTCATCGACGCGATCGGTGGGTCGATCGAGACGGACCAGGGTCTCGACATGCTCTCGCTCGCCACGCAGCTGCGGAACCTGCGGCCCGCGGCGATCAAGTCCGCGACGATCCCGATCCTCGGCACCCCGACCATCTCCGTCGGCGGGTCCGCGCTGTCGATCGTCGAGGTCGACACCGCGGGCATGCCGGCCTTCGTGCAGGGGCTGGTCGGACAGCCCGAGGCCTACACGACGGCGACCGCCGCGGACCCGGCGTCGGTCTCCGTCACGGTGCTCAACGGCAGCGGTGTCACGGGTGCGGCCGGTGCGGCGGGGACGACGCTGGCGGGCCGCGGCTTCCAGGTCGGCGCTCCGGGATCGTCCGACACCACCGCGACGACGATGGTGCAGTACCCCGCCGGGTCCGAGGCGCAGGCCAAGGCCGTCGTGGACGCCGTGCCCGGCGCGGTCGCGGTGCAGACGGCCAGCGTGACGGGTGTCACGCTGGTGCTCGGGACCGACGGCAAGACCGCCGTGGCCGCCCCGGCTGCCCCGGCGGCACCCGCAACGGGCTCCGCCGATGCCGGGTCGTCCGACGGTGGCTCGTCCGCGGCGTCGCCCTCGGACGAGCCGAGCCCGACGTCGACCGCGGTGCACGCGTACGGTCAAGCGGACTCCTGCATCTACTGACCCTGACTTGCACCACCGCCGGAAGAATGTCACATTCTGGTGGTGACGATCGACCGGCCAGCACTCCGCGCCGAGGAGTGCGCACTCCTGGCGGCGGTCGGTCACGGCGACCGGGCGGCGTTCACCCGCGTGTACGAGCGGTACCGCCCGCTCGTGCAGCACTGGGTCCGCCAGTACCTCGCCGACGCGTGGGTGGCGGACGAGGTCGTGCAGGACGTGTTCTTCGAGCTGTGGACGATCGCCGACCGGTTCGACCCGGAGCAGTCGGCCGTCGCGTGGATCCGGACGATCGCCCAGCGCCGCGCGATCGACCGCCTGCGGAAGGCACGTGCGGACCGGGACCGCGACCTGCGGATCGGGGCGCGTGACCTGGAGCTCGTCGACCACGCCCACGTCGAGCGCGCGGAGTCGGTGCTCGACCGTCGGGACCTGTACCGCGCGGTGCGCGCACTGCCCGATCGGCAACGGGACGCCGTCGTCCTGCGGTACCTGGTCGGGATGAGCGGCCCCGAGACGGGGGAGCGGCTCGGTGTCCCCACCGCCACCGCGAAGTCCCGGGCGCGGGACGGCATCCTGGCGTTGCGCCGGGTCATGACGACCGCGTCCGGGACATGCCCGTAGGTTCGACACGTGAGCACCTCCGCGCAGCCGATCACCCTCGTGACCTACAACATCAAGAACCCGGACCCGGCCCACGACTGGCCGGCGCGGCTGCCCGTCCTGCTCGACGTCGTCCGCCGGCACGATCCCGACGTGCTCTGCGTGCAGGAGGCCTTCGACCACCAGATGGACGACCTGCGCCAGGGGCTGCCCGGGTACGTCGACGTCGGCCAGGGACGCGAGGGTGGCACAGCGGGCGAGCACGCCGCCGTGTTCTTCCGGACCGCGCGGCTCCGCCCGGTCGACGAGGGCTCCTTCTGGCTGTCGGACACCCCCGACGAGCCGGTGTCGAACACCTGGGGCAGCGTCTTCCCGCGCATCGCGAACCACGCCCGGTTCCTCGACCTGCAGGGCGACGACTTCACGCTCGTGACGACGCACTTCGACCACGAGGACACCGCGCACGGTGACGACGTCCGTGCACGGAGCGCAGCGTTGATCGTCGAGCGGTTCGCGGGCGTCGACGGACCAGTCGTGTTCGCGGGCGACTGCAACGAGCCGGCCGGTGCCGGTGCGGCGTCGCGGGTGTTCGCCGAGGGCGGGTTCACCGACGCGTGGGTCGTCGCCGGTGATCCCGAGGACCGGACGGCGACGTTCAACGACTGGGCGCCGCCGGTCAGTTCCGGCGAGCGGATCGACTGGGTCCTGACCAGGGGCGTGACCGCGGTCGACCGGGTCGTGATCGACCACGACGGGCCGGAGACCTGGTTCGCCAGCGACCACTTCCCGGTGGTGGCGCGCCTGCGGATCTGAGTCGGCGTCAGCAGCCGTGGTCGGCGTTGACGGGCATCGGCGACCCGATCACGGTGACGGTGGTGTCGTCCGTCAGCGCCGAGACGCCGTTCGTGCCGGCGCCCGCCCGGTCCGACGGCCACCCCTCGGCGAGCAGGACCTGCCAGGCCGTGGCGTCGCCGGACCCGAGGGACTCGCGGTCGCGCTGCCGCGCGTCGTCGATCAGGTCGTGCACGTCGTCGCCGACCTGCACGTCATCGGGTCCGCTCAGCTCGACGAGCCCGCCGGTGCGCGCGCGGACCTCGGAGCGGAGGATGCGGACCTCGAGCGCGTTGCCGAGGTCGGAGGGGGTGGTGAGTGCAGCCACGCGGAACCCGCCGCCCCACGTGTACGTGACACCGGCGGGGAAGCACCGGCCGCCGTCACCCTCGGCGGTCTGGGTGCGCGACGGCGTGCCGAACAGTCGGTCGAGCAGCGCGACGGTCTCGTCCGCGTTGCGCATCGACGCGACGGCGACGGTCCGGTCGCCGCGGCGCAGGGTCATCGACTCGGCATCGAGCTCGAGGCCGTCGACACGTCGGAGCTTGGCGTTCGACACGTGCGCGGCGTCGGGCCCGGGGGTGACCTCGGCGGCGACGGCCCGGTCGTCGAGCGCGTGCCCGTGCGACAGGTCGGCGGTCGTCGCACCGGCCACGATGGCGAGTGCGGCAGCGCCGAGCGCGATGCAGGTCCGAGCGGTCACCGTCCGACCGTACGACCACGGGTCCTGCTCGGCGACGGGTGTTACCGAATCGGGTCCGCGCCGTCACCGGACCGTGATGTTCGCCACGGGCTGTCCGGAGCGGCGCGACGGACCGGCCCCGGGCCTCCTGAACGGAGTGGCCGGGCGGCCGGGCGGGACCGCCGCGAGCGGGGGACACCCGCCTGACGGGACGGAGAGGCCCCGCTGCGTAGCGTCGTGACGATGACGGACCAGCAGATCGACCAGTACGCAATGCAGGACCCGACCACGATGTACGCCGACAAGCAGCCGGACGAGCAGTACCTCCCCGGCGCCGGGACCGACGAGGAGATGGCGAAGAACGTGCCGGCCGATCACGGCGAGGACACCTACCGCGGCGCCGGTCGACTCGCCGGCCGCAAGGCGCTCGTGACGGGCGGCGACTCGGGCATCGGTGCTGCGGTCGCGATCGCCTACGCCCGCGAGGGTGCCGACGTCGCGATCGGCTACCTGCCCGAGGAGCAGGAGGACGCCGACCGCATCGTCGGGCTGATCGAGGCTGCCGGGCGCAAGGCCGTCGCGATCCCGGGCGACATCACCTCGCTCGCGTTCTGCGAGCAGCTCGTCGCCACCGCGGTGCAGGAACTCGGTGGACTGGACATCCTGGTGAACAACGCGGGCAAGCAGCAGAACGTCGAGTCGATCGTCGACATCTCGGACGAGGAGTTCGACGAGACCTTCAAGACGAACGTGTACGCGACCTTCCGGATCACGAAGGCCGCGGTGCCGCACCTGCAGCCCGGCTCGACGATCATCAACACGACGTCGATCCAGGCGTACGCGCCGTCGCCGCACCTGGTCCACTACGCGGCCACCAAGGCGACCGTGAACAACCTGGCGAAGGGCCTGGCCGCGCAGCTCGCACCGAAGGGCATCCGCGTGAACGCCGTCGCACCCGGGCCGATCTGGACCCCGTTGCAGCCGGCCGGTGGTCAGCCGCCCGAGGCGCTGCCGTCCGCGGGCGAGCAGACCTACCTGGGCCGCTGGGGCCAGCCGGCCGAGCTCGCGCCGGCCTACGTGTTCCTGGCGAGCGGCGAGTCGTCGTACGTCGTCGGGGAGACGCTGCACGTCGACGGTGGGATGCCGACGCCGTAGCGGTCCGGGTCCCCACGGGACGGACGGGAGGCCCGGTGCCAGCTGGCACCGGGCCTCCCGTCCGGTGTGTGGTGCCGACGTGGCGCGTCAGCCGACGCTGCAGCTCCGTGCCAGGCGCTCGAGGAGCTCGCGGGCCGACAGCGCCGCCGCCAGCTCGACCTCGACCGGGTTGATGCCGAACGCCCGCTCGAGGCGCCGCCGTTCGGCCTGGGCGGCCACCGGCACCTCGGGTCGCTGCGGCAGGACGGCGATCGCCTGCGCGGCCGCCTCGAACGCGCCCTGCGGCCGTCCGAGCTGCTGCCACATCGTCCGGACGTCGTGCGCGACCTGGTCGGGGTCGCCGCCGAACTCGAAGCCGGCGGACGCCATGGTCGCCAGGCCCTGGGCGGTGGGGTGGTCCGGGGTCATGCGGGCATCGTCACACAGCCGACCGGGAACACGCCAGGTGCGCACGACCGTCCTGTCCTCCAGAATGCCGACCCCCGTACCGGGGATTCTGTTGCGCCCCGGAACACGTCAGGCTGAGGGATGCGGACAGGACGTCCGCGATCGGACACGGGTCCCACTGACGTCGACCCGCCGTCCCGGATCGACGGAGGGCATGATGCTCGAGGACACCAGCGCGGACACCGCGGCAGCCGCCGCAGCGGCCGCGACCCTGCACCTGCGGATCACGATCGTCGGGGCCACCGTCGACCTGCTCCGGGACGTGCCGTTCCACGAGGCGCGGCCCGACGCCGTCGCCGAGCGGCTCGACATCACGGTGCACGAACTGCAGCAGCACTTCCCGTCGTGGGACGGCCTGGTGCTCGCCGCGCTGGACCGGTGGAACGGCGCGCGGATGGACGAGGTCACGCGCGAGGTCGGCGACGGCAGCACCGTGCAGCTCCTGCGCGGGATCGTCGCCTCGAACGCCGAGGACCCGGCCCTGATGCGCCTGCTCGTCGCGCTGCTGTCGGTCGCGGGGAACCCCGCACACCCGATGTCGTCGTACCTGCGGTCCCGCTACCAGCTCTTCTTCGCGCAGATCAAGCGCGGGCTCGAACACGACGTCGCCGTCGGACGCGCGCCGCACACGATGGAACCCCGACGCGGCGCCGAGCAGCTCATCGCCCTGTACGAGGGCCTGCAGCTGCAGGCACTGCTGCGTGCCGACCTGGACCTGGTGCCGGCGTTCGACCGGGCCGTCGGCCGACTCGAGCGCGGGTGGATGGAGCGGTACCAGCCGCAGGCCGTCCGTCGGCTGTCGACGTGGTCCGACGACGGCTGGGACCTGTAGTCCGCCTGCGGCGCAGACGCGGGGCGCTCGCGTCGTCCGCCCGCTGCACACGGTGCGCGCCCGCACGGTTCAGTGCGTGCGCGGCAGCCGCGGCACGGTGCCGTTGCCGGGGTCGTACCCGCTGTCGCGGATGACCCGCAGCGCGGTGGTGTCGTTGTGCACCGAGTGCACCACGACCCGTCGCGTCCGGCGCAGGGCCCGTCGTGCCCCCGGGGTCGCGAAGAGCCCGCCCAGCACGAGTCCGGCGCCGATGCCGAGCGCCACCGACACCGCCGCGACGAAGTCCAGCGCGGCACTCGAGCTGCCCGACATGACGTTCAGCAGCGCGTTCGACACCGCGACACCGGGCAGCAGCGCGCCGCAGAACGCCGGGACCGAGATCGCCGACACCGCGGTGCGCATCCGGACCGCGGCGTACGTCGACAGCACACCGAGCAGCACCGCCGCCACGAAGGTCGCGCCGAGCAGCGGGATCCCGAGCTGGCGGAGCCCCCACAGCGACGCGCCCGCGGCCACCGAGAACACGACCGCGACCGGGATCACCCGCGCGCTCGCCTGCTGCACGAAGCAGTTCGCGCCGGCCGACACGACCGTCAGCGACAGCGACGCCCACAGCGGCAGTGTCTGCGTGACGATGCCCGACGGGTCGATCTCCAGGTGCAACCACGTCGTCAGCGCGATGCCGGCCGGCACCCCCACGACGATCGCGGCGATCACCAGGCCGATGTAGAACGCCCGGGCGACCGCCATCGCCCGGAAGCCGGAGATGGCGTCCTGCGCCCACGTGACCAGTGACACGTGCGGCAGCAGCAGCACCACCAGGGCGGCGACCATCGTGGCCGCCCCGGCCGGCTGCAGCACCCCGGCGCCGATCGCCAGGGTGCCGATCACCGACGCCACGGCGCCCTGCGCGCCGGACACGAAGAACTGCGGGTACCCGCGTCCGGTCAGCCAGCGCCCGGAGACGATGATCCCGAGCATGAGCACGAAGGCGCCGACGCCCGCACGCCACCCGCCACCGGCCTGCATCGCGACCGAGGTGCCGAGGATCGCCAACCCCACGTCGGCGACCCACATCGGCCACCGCGGCGGCATCCGCAGCACCGCGACCAGGGCGCTGACCGCCGAGGTCATGTCGCGCTCGTCGTGGATGACGTCGTCGACGATCTGGTTCGCCCACGCCAGTCGGTTCAGGTCGGACCCGTCCGAGCGGACCGTGCGGATCTTGACCAGGGTCGGACCCTCGGCGGGGGCGTACTGGATCGTCACCGAACTGCCCGTGAAGTCGAGCTCGAGCGGCGCCAGGTTCCACTTGGTCGCCACGGCCACCAGGGCGATCTCGACGCTGCGGGTGTCCGCGCCAGAGGCGAGCATGACCTCGGCGACGTCGAGACAGAAGTCGACGATCTGCACCGCGGTGTACTGCGCGGCGGCCTGCCGGTCGGGTTCGACGTGCTCGTAGATCGAGCCACGGAGCCGAGCGCGGATGTCGCGCAGGTCGTGCTGGGCGACACTGCGCGCGCGAGCACGGTGCGGAGGACGAGGCGGCCGGCCCGTCCGGGGAACAGGGTGGAGCGGATCGGGCATCACGCCATTGTGCCTGGCGTCCGCCGCATGCGTCATCCACGCGTCCTGCACGCGGCCTGGACGCATGCCCTACCGTGTCGGGTATGCCATCGACGTCGACGGAGACCGCCCGCGCGCTGCTGCAGGAGCTCGATCCCGGGGCCACCCACCGTGACGTGGACGCGTCGCTTCGAGCGGCCGGGTGGACGCCGTGCGGCACCGGCGACTGGGCGTGGGCGCTGCGCTCGCCGGACGGTTCCGTCGTCGCGCGGATCAGCCCGTTCGACCCCGCCGCACCGTACGCAGCGATGTTCTACCGCCAGGCGTCCGACACCGGGCAGGTCCCGGCACTGTTCGGCCACCGCGTGCTGGACGGCGGCGGCGACCTGACCCTGATGGAGCCACTCGGCCCGGTTCCCGAACCGGAAGCGTCGACGTTCCTGCACGCCGTCGCCGCGGGTGCTCCCGAGGTCGCGGAGCTGGCAGGGCACGTGCGCCAGGTGCACGCACGCGGTGCCGTCGAGCAGCCGTGGTGGGGCCCGCTCGACGCGAACCCGGCGAACGTGATGCGGGGTGCGGACGGTCGACTCGTGTTGACCGACCCGTACTACGCGGACGGACCGAACCTGTACCGCACGGTGCTCGAGGACCCGGACCGCGTCGTGCGTGCCTTCCCCGCGGCGCGCCGACGGTTCATGACCGAGCTGCCGCTCGCCGGGTCCGGTGGGTGGCCCGACGGCGACGCGGAGCGGATGCGTCAGGCGATCGCCGCGGCGGACGCCCGGCTCAGCGCGGCGGACGGACGCTGAGCCGCCCGGCCGCGAACGCGGCGGCGACCGCACCGACGACGGCGAGGCCGACGCCGGTCCACAGCTGCCAGGGCGTGGTGCCGGCGACGAAGGCGAAGTCGGACAACGGCGCGTACGCGTACCAGCCGAACGACGCCGGTGACGAGGGCGCCGTCGCGGCCACGACCACACCGGCGACGACGGCGACGATGCCGAGCCACAGCGTCACGTGGGTCCAGGGGCGGGGGCGGGCCGTCATGCCCTCGAGCGTACCGACCGACGCAACAGGAGGCGCGGTGCCAGCCAGCACCGCGCCTCCTGTCAATCAGGTGGTGACGACTACTGCTCGAACGTCGCGTTCAGCGAGATGTCGACCCCGGTCAGCGCCTTGCTGACGGGGCAGGTCGCCTTGGCGTCCTCGGCGGCCCTGAGGAAGGCGGCCTCGTCGATGCCGGAGACCTCGCCGTGGACGGTCAGGACGATGCCGGTGAGCTTGAACCCGCCCGCGCTGTCCGGGCCGAGCGAGACGTCGGCCTTGACGTCGAGGGCCTCGACCGTGCCGCCGGCCTCGCCGAGGACCGCGGAGAACTGCATGGCGTAGCACGCGGAGTGCGCGGCGGCGATGAGCTCTTCCGGGCTCGTCGTGCCGCCGGCGTCCTCGGCGGCGCGCTTCGGGAACGACACGTCGTAGGTGCCGACCTTGGAGCTGGAGAGTTCGACCTGGCCGGAGCCGTCGTTCAGGCCGCCGTTCCAGGCGGTGCGAGCGGTGCGCGTGGGCATGGGCGCTCCTTTCGTGTGGGGGTGCGGACCCGAGCGGGTCCGTCGCAGCCGAGTCAATCGGAGAACGACCGTTCTCGCAAGCCGTTCTCGGCGAAGACGCAGTCTCGCTACGATCGCGGCATGGGGGAGTGGACGTTCCGCGAACGCGCGATGGTGCCCGGCGCTGTCCGGGGTACAGGGCCGCTGCTGGCGTGGGCCCGGTTCTGGACGCAGGGGTGGCGGTTCCACGGGCGTGCCAGCCGGTCCGAGTTCCTGTGGCCGCTCGTGCCCGAACTCGTGCTGGTGGTGCTGCTGGTCGGTCTGCCGATCTGGCTGGGCACGCCCTGGCGCTGGGACGCGTACGGCGACCCGTTCGGCATCGTGCCCTCGCCGGCCGTGCACTTCGCCCTGTTCGGCGATCCGTCTCGCGGCGTCGAGTTCGGCTTCGGCGGTGGGGTCCGGGTCGCACCGAACCCGTGGGACACCGTGGTGATCGTCGGGCTGGCGCTGACCGCCCTGCCACGGTGGACGTTGCTGGTGCGCCGGCTGCACGACCGCGACCACACCGGACTCTGGATCCTGCTGCTGGTGTTCACCGGTCCGATCGGCTGGCTGGTCCTGGTCGTGATGGTCCTCCGCGAGCCCCGGTCGAGCGGCGCGCGGTTCGACCCGAGCCTGGCCGACGCGTTCCGGTCCGGTCTCCGCACGCCTCGGACTAAACGACAGGTGTAGCGTGACGCGCATGCGTGCAGTCGTCTTCGAGCAGTACCAGACCTTCCCGTCCCTGACCGAGGTCCCGAAGCCGACACCGGGTCCGGGCGAGGTCCTGCTCAAGGTCGCCGGTGCCGGCGCATGCCACTCCGACGTCGCCGTGTACCGCGAGTTCCAGCAGGGGCAGCCCGGTGCCCAGGCGCCCGCGTTCGTCCTGGGACACGAGAACTCCGGGTGGGTCGAGTCCGTCGGCGACGGCGTGACCGGGTTCACCGAGGGCGACGCCCACCTGGTCTACGGCCCCACCGGCTGCGGCCACTGCACCTTCTGCTCGAAGGGGCAGGACACCTACTGCGTGAACGCGGCCACCAACCCGGCGGCCGGCATCGGACTCGGGCGCGACGGCGGGATGGCCGAGTACGTGGTCGTGCCCGCTCGGAACCTCGTGCCACTCGGAGATGCGGACCCGATCGCCGCCGCACCGCTCAGCGACGCCGGCCTGACGCCGTACCACGCGATCAAGAACGCCCTGCCGAACCTGGCCGGTGGCGGACGCTTCGCCCTGGTCGTCGGCCTCGGCGGACTCGGCCAGATCGCCGTGCAGATCCTGACTACCCTGACCGGGGCGACCGTCATCGCGACGGACATGAAGCAGGACGCCATGGACCGCGCCGCCGCCCGGGGAGCGCTGACCGTCCCCGGCGGCCCCGACCAGGCCGACCGCATCCGTGAGCTCACCGGCGGGCGGGGTGTCGACGCGGCCTTCGACTTCGTCGGCGCGGCGCCCACGATCACGGTCGCCCAGGCGTCGATGGCCGTCGGCGGGCGGTTCACCGTCGTCGGCATCGCGGGCGGCACGACGACGTGGAACTTCTTCTCGACGCCGTACGAGTCGACCATCACGAACACGTACTGGGGCACGATCGAGGACCTGCACGAGGTCGTCGCGATGTACCGCGCGGGTCAGATCGTGCCGGACGTCGAGCGGTACGCGATGGACGACGCGCTCGCGGCGTACCGCAAGCTCGAGGCCGGCGAGCTGTCCGGGCGCGCGGTCGTGGTCCCGTCGGCCTGACCGCGCCTGCACGTCTGCGGCCCGCGTGCCACCCCCGCAACTGGGGCTGTGGGCGATCGCGTGCACTTGTGACGATCGTTCGGCGACGCGAACAGGGCGCGTCGGACGACCCACTTGCGGGTCGGCGGCCCGCGCCGTTCTCCGCGGGAGCAGGGGAACCATGCGCAGGACCACGATCTGGACCAGGGCCGTCACCGCCGTCGCCGCGATGGCGGTCGCCCTCACCGGCGCGCTCGTCGCCGCGCCCGCACACGCAGCCACCACGCACGTGGGCACCATGAAGGCGGGGACGACGCTCGTCCCGGGTGACCAGGTCACCTCGAACAACGGACAGTTCCGCCTCGTCATGCAGGGAGACGGCAACCTGGTCGAGTACGGGGTGGGCAACGTCGTCCTCTACGCGTCGGACACGGCGAACAAGCCCGGCGCGGTGGCGGTCTTCGGCACGGATGGCGTGATGACGCTCCAGCTCGGTGGCAGGGCGTTCAAGCAGTGGGGCACGAGCACCACGCGCGGCCTGGACTTCGGCGTCCGTCCCGACGGCACCATGCGGTCGATGAACACGGCGAAGCAGGTGCTGTGGTCGATCGCGTCGTTCCAGAGTCGCGTCCCCGCCGGATCGGTCCTGCTCGCGGGCACGACCCTCCGGCCGAGCGCCAGCACGGCGCAGGTCGTCACCATGCAGCCGGACGGCAACCTGGTGCAGTACACGAACGGCAAGCCGACCTGGTCCACCCGGACGAACAACAACCCGGGCGCGTGGGCGGCGATGCAGACGGACGGCAACTTCGTCGTCTACCGCGCCGACAAGAAGGCCATCTGGTCGACCGGCACCCACCGCGCCGGCGGGGGGACCCTGCTGCTGCAGGTCGACGGCAACATCGTGCTGTACGGCAAGGCGGGCACGCGGGTGTGGTCCGCACGCGCGGTCACCACGCTGCAGTGGCCCGTCGTGAGTCGCGTCATCAGCGGCCGCTACGGGGACGACCGCGGCGCCGGACACGTCCCGCGCTACCACCAGGGCACCGACGCCGCCGTCGGCATCGGCACGCCGGTGTACTCGTCCGCGCCGGGCACCGTGTCCAAGACCGTCGCCAACGACCCCTCGTACGGCAACTACGTCGTGGTCACCTACGGCGTGACGACCGTGCTGACGGCGCACCTCAGTCAGATCGAGGTGTCCACCGGGCAGACCGTCCGCGCCGAGCAGGAGATCGCGAAGTCCGGCAACACCGGGCAGTCGACCGGACCGCACGTGCACGTCGAGGTCCGGGTGAACGGGAACCTGACCGACCCGCTGACGGTCCTGCAGTTCCGCTAGTCGACCGTCGGGCCGTCGGGCCGTCGGGCCGTCGGGCCGTCGGGCCGTCCGGTTGTCCGACCGTCAGGCCGTCGGGCCGGCCGTCCGCAGCTCGGCCGCGCGGTCGGACGAGGACCTGGCCGCGTAGCCGATCCGGCTCTCGCGGACGTGCCGCCCCATGCGCTCCGCCGCCTGGTCGACGTCACCGGCGTCGATGGCGGCCAGGATCCGGCGGTGGTCCGGCCACAGCCGCTTGCCACGCGAGGACGTGTCGAGCGCGTACAGCCACTCGATCTTGCGGGACAGCTGCACGAGCAGGGTCGCCAGCGTGCTGCTGCCGGACAACTCGGCGACCAGCAGGTGGAAGCGTTCGTTGAGGTCGACGAGCAGGTCGAGCTCGTCCCGGTCCACCGCGGCGTCCCCGTCGTCGAGCACGGCACCGAGTGCGCGACGGACCCGCCACCAGTCCGATGGTGGGGCGTCTCCGTCGAACAGGGTCCGGGCGCGGACCGCTGCCCGTCGCGCCGTGGCGATCTCGAGGGACTCACGGACGGCGAACAGGTCGTCGGCCTCGTCGAAGGGGATCTCGGCGATCCGTGACCCGACGTTCGGCCGCGACACCACGAAGCCCTCGCCCTCGAGCCCTCGCAGCGCCTCGCGGACGGGCACCCGTGAGACGCCGTACCGCTCGGACAGGAACGCCTCCGTCACCCGGGTCCCCGGTTGCAGGGCGCCCGACACGATGTCGCGACGGATCGCGTCGAGGACCCCGCCACCGTTCAGCACGTGCACCAGCGTCTCACGCGACTGCCTCGGCGAGACCCCTCCCGGGGATGGCGTCGAGCAGGTCACGTGTGTACTGCTCCTGCGGGTCGTCGAACACGTCGGCGACCGAGCCCCGTTCGACGACCGTCCCGCGGCGCATCACCACGACGTCGTCGGCGATCCGCCGGACCACCCCCAGGTCGTGCGTGATGAACAGGTAGCTCAGACCCAGGCGGTCCTGCAGGTCCTCGAGCAGCGCCAGGATCTGCTCCTGCACCAGCACGTCGAGCGCCGACACCGCCTCGTCCAGGATGAGCACCTCGGGCTCGAGCGCGAGCGCCCGCGCGATGGCCACGCGCTGCCGCTGCCCGCCGGACAGCTCGTTCGGCCGCAGCTGTGCCACCGACCGGGGCAGGGCGACCTGGTCGAGCAGCGTCGCCACGCGTTCGGTCCGCGAGGCGCGGTCGCCGACACCGAACACCCGCAGGGGTTCGTCCACGATCCGCTCGATGGTCGAGGTCGGGTCGAGCGACCCGTACGGGTCTTGGAACACGGGCTGCACGCGGCGCCGGATCGCCCGTCGTTCGGCACCGCGAGCCGTCCCGATCGCGTGCCCGTCGACGAGCGCCGTGCCCGAGGTGGGGGCCTCGAGCCCGAGCAGGACCCGGGCAACGGTCGTCTTGCCCGAACCGGACTCGCCCACGACCGCGGTCGTCGTGCCGCGGCGGACCTGGAACGAGACGCCGTCCGCCGCTCGGAGCGTCCCCGCCCCACGTCCACGGACCCGGTACTCCTTGACCAGGTCGGTGACGACGAGGATCGGGTCCCCGGCGTCGGTCGCCGGTTCCGTGCCCCCGGACAGTGCGGGTGCTGCCGCGATGAGGCGCTTCGTGTACTCGTGCTGCGGGTCGCGCAGGATCGCCTCGGGAGCACCCTGCTCGACGACCTCGCCGTCGAGCATCACCACGATCCGGTCGGTGCGGTCCGCGGCGACGCCCAGGTCGTGCGTCACGAACAGCAGCGTGGTGCCGTGCTGGTCGACGAGCGTCTGCAGGTGGTCGAGGATCTGCCGCTGCACCGTGACGTCGAGTGCGCTGGTCGGTTCGTCCGCGATCAGCAGCTCGGGCTGCCGTGCCAGGGCGATCGCGATGAGGATGCGCTGCCGCATCCCGCCGGAGAACTCGTGCGGGTACTGGTCCGCGCGCCGGGCCGCCTCGGGGATGCCGGCCTCGGTCATGAGCGCGACGACCCGGTCGCGGATCGCTGCCCGTCCGCGCATCCCACCGGCCCGGAGTGTGTCGGCGACCTGCGCGCCGACCCGCATCGACGGGTTGAGGTTGGTCGACGGGTCCTGCGGCACCAGCCCGATGCGGCCGCCACGGACCGGACGCATCACCGATTCGTCCGCCGCGCCGATGTCGACGGCGCCCAGGTGGATCGAGCCGCCCGTGATGTGCCCGGCGCCGGGCAGCAGCCGCAGCACGGCTGCGATGAGCGTGGACTTGCCGGACCCGGACTGCCCGACGATCGCGACGCGCTCGCCGCGCCGGACGTCGAGGTCGACGCCGTGCAGGACCTCGCGGTCGCCGAACGCGACCCGCAGGTCGCGGACCGACAGCAGGGGGTCGCCGTGGTCGACGACGGTCGGGAGGCCCGGTTCGGCCCCGGCGGTCGGGTGGCGGTCGTCAGCGTCCTGTGGCATGGCCCTGTGCTCCTCTGGGGTTGGCGGCGGCGCCGAGGACGCCGGTGGCGGGGTCGCGCGTCACGCACGACAGGCGGCCGAGCGACCAGTCGCCCGCGCGGGTGACGACGTGGCCGAGATGCTCGAGCCCCGCGATCACGTCGTCACCGAGGCGGTCCTCGACGACCAGGCCGCCGGGGGTCCACGTGCGGGGCCAGAACGACCCCGGGAACGACGTCGTGTGCAGGGCGGGGGCGTCGATCGCCTGCTGCGGGGAGTACCCGCCGACGATGGTGCGCAGCAGGAACAGCAGCTGCCACTGGTCCTGCTGGTCACCGCCCGGCGAGCCGAGCGCCATGACGGGTTCGCCGTCGCGCAGCACGAGCGTCGGGGTGAGCGTCGTGCGAGGGCGCTCGCCGGGGCGCAGCGTCGACGCGGTGCCCGCTTCGAGCCAGGTCATCTGCAGGCGGGTGCCCAGGCAGAACCCGAGCTCGGGGATCGTCGGGCTCGACTGCAGCCAGCCGCCAGACGGTGTCGCACTGACGATGTTGCCCCAGCGGTCGACGACGTCGATGTGGCACGTGTCGCCGCGCGTCTCGCCGGTCTCCATCACGATCGGCTCGCCGCGGTCCTCGGCGGGTGCCGCCGTCCCGCCGCGGGCACCGGGCACGGTGGGCTCGCCGACGCCGGCGATCGGCTCGCCGCCGGGCGTGTAGGTCTCGCGCAGCGGCGGCAGCGCTCCGGCCGGCGCCGTGACGATGCCCGGACGGAGCTCGTGCGAGGCGCGGTCGCCGATCAGGGCACGACGGGCGTCGGAGTAGTCGTCGGCGAGCAGCTGGTCCATCGGGACGTCGCCGTCGCCGTAGTACGCCTCGCGGTCGGCCAGGGCGAGCTTCTGCGCCTCGACGATCGTGTGCGCACCCCGGACGGTCGACGGGTCGAGCAGCGCGTCGTCCAGCGGGTCGAGCAGCCGCAGCGTCTGCAGGAGCGCGGGGCCCTGTCCCCACGGCCCCGTCTTGGCGATCGTGCACCCGCGGAACTCGGCGGTCGTCGCCGGTTCGTACGACGCCCGGAAGGCGGCCATGTCGCTCGCCCGGATCACGCCTGCGTGGTCGGTGCCCGACGCATGGCGGTGCGGGTCGCGCACGAACCGGTCGACTGTCTGAGCGACGAAGCCCGTCGCCCACGCGTCGCGCGCGGCGTCGATGCGCGCAGCGCGGTCCGCCGGGCCGTCCCCGTTGGTGCCGGAACCCGCGTCGACCAGTCGGTCGAGCACTGCGGCCCAGGTCTCGTTGCGCAGGACGGTGCCGGGGACCGGTGCCGAGCCTCCCGGCAGCCACCGGTCGGCCGAGGTTGGCCAGTGGTCCCGGAACAGGTCCGCGACCGTCGCGATCGTCGCGGCCACGCGCGGTGCGACAGGATGACCGTCGCGCGCGTACCCGATGGCGTACGCCAGCACGTCGGCGAGTTCCCACGTGCCGTGGTCGCGGAGCAGCAGGAACCAGGCGTCGACGGCGCCGGGCACGGCAGCGGCCAGCGCACCGGCGCCGGGGACCAGGTCGAGGCCCTCTGATCGGAAGTGCTCCGGTGTGGCGGCCGCTGGGGCGGGGCCCTGGCCGGACAGGACCGTGGGGACCTTGTCGGCAGCGGTCGCGAAGACCGCCGTCATGTCGCCGCCCGGGCCGTTCAGGTGCGGTTCGACGACGTGCAGGACGAACGCACCCGCGACGGCGGCGTCGAAGGCGTTGCCGCCGCGTTCCAGGACGGACTGTGCGGTGGATGCTGCGGTCCAGTGCGTCGCGGCGGCCATGCCGAACGTGCCCTGCAGGTCCGGTCTCGTCGTCTCGACACCGGGTTCGACGAAGGCGGGGTTGGAGCTCATGGTGCGTGCTACTTCCGGTCGGAGGCGGTCGGGTCGAGGGCGTCGCGCAGGGCGTCCCCGAACAGGTTGAAGCCGAGGCAGATCACGGCGATCGCGACACCCGGCACGACGGCGGCCCACGGTGCCTGGCCGAGGTACTGCTGCGCGTCGGACAGCATGATGCCGAGGCTCGGCGTGGGCGGCTGGATGCCGAGCCCCAGGAACGACAGCAGGGCCTCGCCGATCACCGCGACCGGCATGATCACGGTGGCCTGCACGATGATCGCCGACAAGCAGTTCGGCAGGACGTGCTGCGCGATGATCCGTGCGCCGCCGGCGTCGAGCGTCTTCGCGCTCGTCACGAAGTCGGCGCTCGTGATCCGGAGCGTCTCACCGCGGACGATGCGGATCATCGCCGGCACGTGCGAGACACCGATCGCGATGACCGCGTTCGACAGGCTCGGACCGCTGATGGCGGCGAGCCCGACCGCGATGATCAGGAACGGGAACGCCAGCGCCACGTCGGTCAGGCGCGAGATGATCGCGTCGAGCCACCGCCAGTACCCGGCGAGCAGGCCGAGCGGGGTGCCGACGACGACCGACACCAGCACGGACAGCGCTCCGACGATCAGCGAGACCTGGATGCCGTACAGCGTGCGGGACAGGATGTCGCGCCCCAGGTCGTCGGTGCCCAGGCCGAACCCGACCGTGAACGGCACCTGGAACGGCAGGTCGAAGTGCGTCTGCGTGGGGTCGTGCGGCGCGATGAGCGGGGCGGCGATCGCGGCCAGCACGACGACGGCGAGCATGACGCCCCCGGTCAGGCCCAGCCGGTTCGCCCGCACCTGCTTCCAGACGCGGCCCCGGCTGGAACCGAGGTCGAAGGTGGTCGTCACGGCGGTCACTGGGTGCCTCCCACGCGGATCTTCGGGTTGATGACCGAGTACAGGACGTCGACGGCCAGGTTGATGAGCACGTACCCGACGGTGATCACCAGCACCACGGCCTGGATCACCGGGTAGTCGCGGGTGAACACCGCATCGAGGGTGAGCTTGCCGAAGCCCGGCAGCGCGAAGATGCGCTCCGTGACGACGGCGCCCGAGATCAGGCCGCCGAGCTGCAGGCCGACGATCGTGACGACCACGATCATCGAGTTCCGCAGGCCGTACCGGAGCAGCACCCGGCCCCGGCTCAGGCCCTTCGCGCGGGCGGTGCGGACGAAGTCGGTCTTCATCGTCTCGATCATCGACGCGCGGGTCTGTCGCATGATGACCGCGGCGAGCGACGTGCCGAGGATGAGCGCCGGCAGGGTCAGGTGGGAGATCGCGCTCGCCGGGTTCGTCGTCATCGGGACGTAGCCCGACGCCGGGAACCACCCCAGGCCGGCGGCGAGCCACACGATCGCCAGGATGCCGAGCCAGAAGTTCGGCACCGACAGGCCGACCAGGGCAGCGGCGTTCGCCATCCACTCGGGCCACCGACCGCGGTACCGCTCGGCGATCGTGCCCAGGGCGACGCCGACGACGACCGCGACGACGATGGCGTAGAGCGCGAGCCACAGCGTGACGGGGAGCGTGCCGCCCAGGAGTTCGGTGACCGGGGTGCCCGTGCGGGTCGAGCGACCGAAGTCGCCCTGCAGCGCGTTCACGACGAAGCGCCAGTACTGCACGAGGATCGAGTCGTCGAGGCCGAGCTGCTGTCGGACCACCGCCAGGCGCTCGGGGCTCGCCTCTTCGCCGGCCAACGCGAGTGCCGGGTCGCCCGGCAGTTGCCGGACACCGACGAACACCACGATCGACGCGAGCACGAGGGTGATCGCGGACTGCCAGAGCCGCGTGGTCACGTACCGGATCACTTGCTGCCGCCTTCCACGAACGCGGCCTGGCTGAGCCGGACCACACCGTCTGCGTACGTCGAGACGCCCGCGATGTCGTTCCGGACGCCGGTGATGCTCCGGGTCCGGTAGAGGTAGATGATCGGGTCGTCCTGCTGCACGATCGCGGTCATCTCGCCGTACAGGGCAGCGCGCTCCTGCTCGTCGGTGGCCTGCGCGGCGCGGTCGATCAGGTCGTCGACGTCGGGGTTGCTGTACCCGGCGTAGTTGTTGCCGCCGCCGGTCGCCAGGAACCCGCCGATGTTGCCGTGCGGGTCGACGCGGCCGGACCAGCCGAGCTGCAGCGCCTGGAAGTCGCCGCGGGTCTGGTCGTCCAGCAGGGTCGTGTACTCGACCGGGGTGATCGTGATCGCGAACCCGCCGGCCCGGGCCTGCGACTGCAGCGCCTGGGCGAAGCGGACGGTGTCGGGGGTGTTCGTCACCTCCATCGCGATCGGGAACGGCTGCTGCACACCCGCCTTCGCCAGGATCCGCTTGGCCTGGTCCGGGTCGTACGCCGGGCAGGCCGTGCTGGCCTTCGTGGCGAACACGCTGGTGTCCGGGACCGGCGAGCACGCGACGTCAGCCCACCCGTGGAAGACGCTCTGCACGAGTTCGGCGCGGTTGATCGACATCGACAGGGCCCGGCGCACGTCGGCGCGCTTCGCCAACGGGGTGTCGATCTGCTTCGGGTCCGTCCCGACGCCGTCCTGGTTGCCGATGTTCACGGTGATGCCCTGGTAGCCGAGCGACCCGACGCGCAGGACGCTCAGGTCCTTCCGCTTCCGCAGGTCGTCGACGTCCTGGGTCGAGATCGTGTCCGCCACCTGCACGTCGCCGGACCGCAGGTTGGCGGCACGGATGCTGGCGTCCGTGATGATCCGGTAGGTGATCGTGTCGAAGTGGGCGCTCGCCGGGTCGTGGTACTCCGGGTCCTTCTCGACCTGGATCGAGGTCTGCGGGACGCGCTTGACGAACTTGTACGGTCCAACGCACACCGGGGCGTCCCCGAACGCGTCACCCTCTCGCTGCAGCGCCGTCGGGGACATCACCATGCCGGCACGGTCCGCGAGCGCCGCGGTGATCGGGGCGAACGGGGTGTCGTAGTGCAGGCGCACCGTCTTGTCGTCGACGGCCTCGACCCGCGACACCGGACCCATCTCGCTCTTGCGGCTCGAGTCCTCCTTCGTCAGGTTCCGCTCGAGCGTCGTCACGACGGCCGCGGCGTCGAACGGGGTGCCGTCGGCGAAGCGCACGCCGGTCCGGACCGGGAACGTGACCGTCTTGCCACCGTCGGACACCGTCGGCAGGGCCGTCGCGAGCATCGGCACGATCGTCCCCTCGGCGTCGATGTCGTAGAGCTTCTGGCACATCGTCTCCATGACGTACCGGGTGTACAGCGACGACGACGTGGTCGGGTCGAGACGGTCCGGCTCGGCCGACAGCGCCATGACGAGGTCACCGCCCTCGCGGACCTGCTGGTCGCCGATCGGGGTCGTGGTGACGGTGCCGGCGGTCGTGCCGCCGGCCTTCGAGCGTTGGACGGGGACGCACGCCGTCAGGGCGAGTGTCGCTGCGATGACGACGGCGGGCAGCGCGATGAGCGTGCGACGGCGTCGGGAGCTGATCCGGGACATGGAGTTCCTGATGCTGGTGGGCTGTGGCGTTCCTTGTGGGATCGCGCTCAGGAGATGCTGTGATTGCATACAATCACACGTGATTGGACCGGCTTGTACACAATGTGTTTCGAGTGTGTAAAACCGATGCTGTCCGCAGGTCGGTCTCGGCATCCGGTACGTCACGGCCCGCGTCCGGCACGTCGAGGGGAACGACCCACGAGCGCCGCAGATCCAGGAACGGTACCTGCGGGCCCTCGGGACACTGCCTCGTCGATGACCGAGATCGCCGAGTCCGGCAACACCGGCCGGTCCACCGGGCCCCACGTGCACGTCGAGACGCGGATCAACGGCACCTCGAAGGCCCCGTTGACGCAGCTGCACTTCCGCTGGTCCCAGCGGGTGGGCGCCGCGAATGCAACATGTTCGGTGCCCCAGTGCGTGGTCCGGCAAGATCGCGCGATGGCACCCTTCCCGCTCCGCTCAGACCGGCCCACCGCGTTCGTCCACGTCGACGGCTTCAACTTGTTCCGCCGGGCGTTGCAGGGCCATCACGACCGCAAGTGGCTCGACCTCGAGCTGCTGTGCGAGCGGCTGCTCCCGACGTTCGACGCCGGGCAGATCCGGTACTTCACCGCACGCGTGCGACACGTCGAGGGGAAGGACCCACGGTCACCCCAGCACCAGGAGGCCTACCTGCGGGCGCTCGGGACCCTGCCGTCCGTCTCCGTCCACTTCGGGACCTTCCGCGCGGACAAACGGTGGATGGCGGTGTCGCCGCTCGAGCTGGACGACGATGGTGCTCCGAAGCGCGTCCGGGTCCGGAAGATCGAAGAGAAGGGCACGGACGTCAGTCTCGCCGCCCACATGGTCGCCGATGCGATGAGCGGGTCTGCCGACGCGTACTTCCTGCTCTCGAACGACTCTGACTTCGTCGACGCCCTGCGGCTCGTGCGAGAGCGGACCCGTCACGAGATCGGGTTGATCGTCCCGACCGAGAACGCTCCAGCGCGGACGTTGCTCGAGGTGCGGCCTGATCATCTCCGGCACGTCCGGCCGGCGACCATTCGGGACAGTCAGTTCCCTGACCGTCTCGTGGATGAGCTCGGAGGGTTCGCCCGCCCGCGAAGCTGGCGAAACGCAGGAGCCCCGCTCGGCGAGCGGGGCTCCTGACCGGTTAGCCACTGACGGCACCCCGGGGGGTGATTCGACCGTAGCGACTGTCGGTGCCGCGTCACAACGAACATGTCGTATCAACAGTGCTGCGGGCACCTTGAGTGGCGTAGTGCGGCACCGGCCCGAGAACTGGGGGCCCGCACGACTACCTGTACTGACGGTTGTTCAACTACGGTCGCAGTGATCGAGGGAGAGACCGTGGAGTTCGAAGAACGACTTGCAGCGCTGGCGACGAAGGTGCGCAACCAACGTGATGCCATCCAGACCGAGGAAGCGACGAAGAACGCGTTCGTGATGCCGTTCATCTCGACGATCCTCGGGTACGACGTGTTCAACCCGCTCGAGGTGGTGCCGGAGTTCACCGCCGACGTCGGCGTCAAGCGCGGCGAGAAGGTCGACTACGCGATCATGCGGGAAGGCGAGGTGCAGATCCTCATCGAGTGCAAGAAGTCCACCGAGCCGCTGAAGATCGAGCACGCGTCGCAGCTGTTCCGCTACTTCTCGGTGACGAACGCCCGTATCGCGGTCCTGACGAACGGTGAGGTCTACAACTTCTACACGGACCTGGACGCTCCGAACAAGATGGACGACCGTCCGTTCCTGGTCCTCGATCTCGCAGACATCGACGAGACCCTGCTGCCGGAACTCCGCAAGCTGACGAAGGACGTCTTCGACCTCGACTCGGTCATCAACGCAGCTGAGGAGCTGAAGTACGTCGGTGCGATCAAGCGTGAGATCGCCAGCCAGTTCCGCGAACCGGACGAGGCGTTCGTCAAGCTCTTCACCTCCAGGGTCTACGAAGGCCGCCGGGTCACCCAGGAGGTCCGGTCACAGTTCACGACGCTCGTCGCGAAGGCATCGAAGCAGTTCCTCAACGAACAGGTCAACGACCGGCTGAAGACCGCGCTCGGCGCTTCCTACTCCGCGCCGGTGAGCGTCGAAGCGTCTGAGGGGGTCGTGACCAGCGAAGCCGTCGCGCAGGACGACATCGACCGTGACACCGAGATCGAGACGACGCTCGAAGAGCTCGAGGGGTACCAGATCGTCAAGGCCATCGCCTGCAGTGAAGTCAAGCCGGACCGCATCGCGCACCGGGACCAGAAGTCGTACTTCGCCGTGCTGCTCGACGACAACAACCGGAAGCCCATCGCTCGCCTGTGGTTCAACGGCAAGAAGCAGAAGTACCTCGGGCTGTTCGACGATGACAAGGTCGAGACGAAGCACCCGATCGAGGCACTCGACGACATCTACCTGCACGCCGACCACCTGCGCGGCACGGTCGCGCGGTACGAGGTCTGAGCGTTCCGACCGCTGAGGGGCTCGGGACGCGCACACCGCCGGCGCGCTGCAGCGGTACCCGCGCCGTACCCTGGACGTGATGACCTCACGCACCGCCAGACTCCTCGTGCTCATCGTCATCGGCGTGCTGGCCGGCGTGCTCTCCGGCCTGTTCGGCGTCGGCGGTGGCGTCATCGTCGTGCCGGCACTCATGGCCTTCCTGCACATGGACCAGCGCAGCGCGTCGGCCAGCTCGCTCGTGGCGATCGCTCCCGCGGCCGTGGTCGGGGCCGTCACCTACGCCGTGCAGGGTGAGGTCCACTGGCTCGCCGCGCTGACGCTGGCGGTCGGCGGCGTCATCGGCGCACCGGTCGGCGCCAGGCTGCTCCGCGCAATCTCGCTGCGCGTGCTGCCGTGGGTGTTCGTCGGGTTCATCGCCGTGGTGCTGGTGTCGTTGTTCACGAACACCCCGACGCGCACCGGCGACGTGCACTTCGGGGTCGTCGAGGCGCTCGTGCTGCTGGGCATCGGCCTGCTGTCCGGGGTGCTGTCCGGCCTGGTCGGCGTGGGTGGCGGGGTCGTGATCGTCCCGGGCATGGAGCTGGCGCTCGGCGCGGGCGACCTGCTGGCCAAGGGGACGTCGCTGCTGACGATGATCCCGACCACGGTCTCCGGCACTGTCGCCAACCTGCGCCGGGGCGCGGTCGACCTGCGTGTCGGGCTGACCGTCGGCATCACGGCGGCGATCTGCTCGCCGGCGGGTGCAGCACTCGCGCGGATCGTCGACCCGCAGGTGGGGACGTGGCTGTTCGCGGCGTTCCTGGTGGTCGTCGCGGTGATCGTGGTGCGCCGTGGCCTGCGCTCGGCGCGCGCCGGTGCGCAGCCGGGGCCCGGCGGTCTGGAGGGCGCCGCCGAGTCGGCGACGGGCGTGGCGGACCGGTGACGGGCCTCCCGGGAGGCTTTGCACGCGTCGACGACGCGACCCGCGTCCGGTGGGTGGTCGCCGCATGAGCCGTGCGAGCGCCGAAGACGTCCTGGTCGCGTTCGCACGGACGCCGGGTGACGTCGCGGCCGCGCGGCGGGTGGCGCGGCAGTTCGCCGACCTGGACCAGGGCGAGCGGTCCGCGCTGCTGTGGAGTGAGGACCCCGGCGCGCGGCTGGTGGCCGTGGTGCTGCTCGTGCAGGCGATGCGCGAACGGGCCGACCCGGAGCTGACCGACGAGTACCTGTCGGCGGCGCGGGCGGAGCGGATCGACCGGGCGGAGCTGGTGGACCTGGCGGCCGAGGAACTCGTCGGCGCACCGATGCTGGGCGGGTCGACCGGGCCGCTGTTCGCGCTCGCGAAGTCGGACGTGCCGTGGGTGCGGCGGATCGCTGTGGTGGCGACCCTGGCGTTCGTGAAGCAGGGCGACGCCGAGGTGCCGCTCGCGGTCGCTGGCCGGTTGGTCCGCGAGAAGGGCGACGTCGTGCAGTCGGCCCTCGGCTGGGTCCTGCGCGAGGTGGGCAAGCGGGCGTCGGAGCCGGCGCTCGTCGCGTTCCTCGAGCAGCAGGGGCGGTTCCTGACCCCCGGTGCGCTGACGACGGCGACCGAGCACCTGCCCGCTGCGGAGCGCGACCGGCTCGTGACGGCCGCGCGATAGACCTGCTGGGCGACACGGCCGAGCCCGCGGCCGTACGGCACCGGGCGGTGCTACCGCGTGAAGACGTCGTCCAGGGTGTACGTGGCCAACTGGCGCTGCTGCAGGAGCTCGTGCAGCCGCGGCAGGGCGCCGATCGTGCCGGGGAAGTTGGCGTGGCCGATGACGATGTGGGCCGGCAGGAACCACTGCTCGGCGAACCCGACGATCTGGTCCGCGGTGATGTCGCCCGAGTCGGCGAGCGACCCGTACCAGAGCAGCGGCGTCGTGTACCCGGCACGGGCGGCGGCGGCATCGACCCGGGCGTCGTGGTACCCGAAGGGCGGGCGGAAGTACGGCTTGGCACTCACGCCGAAGGTGTCCTGGATGAAGTCGTGGTTGCGCGTGAGCTGGTCGATGATCCCCTGGTCGGAGAGCTTCGTCAGCGCCGGGTGGTCCCACGTGTGGTTGCCGAGCTGCACCTGCCCCGAGGCCACCAGCGGCCGGAGCAGGTCCGCGTGGTCGGTCCACGACGGGCGGACACCGTTGACGAAGAAGGTCAGGCGCGTGCCCGTCTCGGCGGCGAACCGGGCGTAGGCCTCGACGACCTCGCTCGAGGCGCCGTCGTCGACCGTCCACGCGATGCCCGGTGTGCCTTCCGGCAGGCCGGTGACCGTGCCGTGCGGCAGGGGCTGTCGCTGCAGGGCGGGCCTTGTCGGGGTCGGGGTCGGCGTGGGGGTCGGTGTGGGCGTTCGTGTGGGCGTTCGTGTGGGGCTCGTGCTCGGCGTCGCGTCCGTCGTGGTCGCGGTGGTGCTGGCACGCGGCGAGGGTGTCTCCGAGCAGGCCGCCAGCGTCCCCGCGAGCACCGCTCCACCGACGCCGGACAACAGCGCGCGTCGGGACGGGGTCCGGGCAGGTCGATGGGTCATCGTCGAACCATCCTCACGAGTGTCGGCGAGCCGCACATCAGCACCGAGGACGATCCCGGATGGCCGACCGGCCATCCGGCGGGGCGGGGCGCGGTGCCGCGCCCGAGTCTCGGCCCCGCGGACAGAACGCGGCCCGCGGACGGTGCATCCTGTCCGCCTGGCCGAGACTCGGCGTCCGCGCCGGCCCGGCGTCCGCGCCGGCCCGGCGTCCGCGCCGGCCCGCCGGCCGGCGGCTGCGGCACGCGGCCAGGGCTGGGAAGCCGCCACGGGGCGGCCGGGTAGCCAGGAACCGGACGCGAGTCGACCCTCCCGGTCGGCCCGCCCCGCGACGAGAGGAGCGCCCAGTGCGCGCACTGACCTGGCAGGGCACCGAGAAGGTGTCCGTCGAGACCGTCCCCGACCCCACCATCCAGCAGCCGACCGACGCGATCGTGCGGATCACCTCCACGGCGATCTGCGGCTCCGACCTGCACCTGTACCGCGTGCTCGGCCCGTACATCGACAAGGGCGACGTCCTCGGCCACGAGCCGATGGGCATCGTCGAGGAGGTCGGCTCCGCCGTCACGAACCTCAAGGTCGGCGACCGTGTCGTCGTCCCCTTCAACATCTCCTGCGGGCACTGCTACATGTGTCAGCGCGGGCTGCAGTCCCAGTGCGAGACGACGCAGGTCACGGAGTACGGCAGCGGCGCCGCGCTCTTCGGCTACACGAAGATGTACGGCCAGGTCCCCGGCGGCCAGGCCGAGTACCTGCGGGTGCCGCACGCCGACTACGGGCCCATCGTGATCCCGGACGACGGCACCCCCGACGACCGGTGGCTGTTCCTGAGCGACATCCTGCCGACGGCGTGGCAGGCCGTGCAGTACGCCGACGTGCCCGAGGGCGGAACGCTCGCGGTGCTCGGCCTCGGCCCCGTCGGCCAGTTCGCGGCCCGCATCGGCAAGCACCTGGGCTACCGGGTGCTCGCCGTCGACCCCGAGTCGGTGCGCCGTGACCTCGGGACGAAGTACGGCGTCGAGACCCACGACCTGACCAAGGACGTCGTCGCCGAGCTGGTCGACGCCACGGACGGCCGCGGCCCCGACGGCGTGGTCGACGCGGTCGGCATGGAGGCCCACGGCAACCCCGTCGCCGGCTTCGCACAGCGGGCGGCCGGGCTGCTGCCCGACAAGCTCGCGCAGAAGGCGATCGAGACGGCGGGCATCGACCGGCTGGCGGCCGTGCACGCAGCGATCGACCTGGTCCGCCGCGGTGGCACCGTCTCGTTGAGCGGCGTCTACGGCGGCATGGCCGACCCGATGCCGATGATGACGCTGTTCGACAAGCAGATCACCGTGCGCGAGGGCCAGTGCAACGTGAAGCGCTGGATCGACGACATCATGCCGCTCGTCGCCGACCCGTCGGACTCGCTCGGCACGCTCGACCTGACGTCGCACCGCGTCTCGCTAGAGGACGCCCCGCACATGTACGAGGTCTTCCAGAAGAAGCAGGACGACTGCGTGAAGGTCGTCCTCGACCCCGCCATGGCCGCGGGTTCGCGCACCGCGGGTTCGCCGGTCTCCGCGTGACCCGCGTCGTCGTCGTCGGTGCCACCGGCAACGTCGGGACCGTCGTGCTCCGCCGCCTGTCGGCGGAGTCGGACGTCCAGGCGGTCGGGGTCGCCCGACGCCTGCCCGACGCGCACACCGCGCCGTACGACGACGCCCTCTGGCACGCCGTCGACGTCGGTGCGCCGGACGCGGTCGACCAGCTGGCCGCCGTGTTCCAGGGCGCCGACGCCGTCGTGCACCTGGCGTGGGCACTCCAGCCGACGCACGACATCCCCGCGCAGTACCGGACCAACGTGGTCGGGACGGCGAACGTGCTGGCCGCCGTCGCCCGGGCCGGTGTGCCGCAGGTCGTCGTGGCGTCGTCCGTCGGCGCCTACCGTGGCGTCGACGTCGAGGGGAAGCGGCAGCGGGTCGACGAGTCGTTCCCGACCGACGGCATCCCCACCGCGACCTACGCCGTCCACAAGGCCGAGAACGAGCGGGTCCTGGACGTCTTCGCCGCCGCGAACCCGTCGGTGGTCGTGACGCGGCTGCGGCCGGGCCTGGTCTTCCAGAAGCCCGTGGCCGCCGAGCTCCGCGGGCTGTTCCTCGGACCGCTCGTCCCGATGGGCATCGTGCGGTGGATCCGCTGGGCGGTGCTGCCGCTGCCGTACGCGTTCGTGTTCCAGGCCGTGCACGCCGACGACCTCGCCGATGCGTTCTGGCGCGCGATCGACCGGCGTGCCGGCGGTGCGTTCAACATCGCCGCGACGCCGGTGCTCACACCGCCACGGATCGCGCGGGTGCTCGGCATGCGCGGTGCGGTCCGCATCCCGTTCCGGTTGCTGCGCGGGATCGTGACGCTGACGTGGCGGCTCCGCCTGCAGCCGACGGACGCCGGGTGGCTGGACATCGCCGCGTCGGTGCCGGTCATGTCGACCGACCGGGCGCGCACGGTGCTCGGTTGGGAGGCTCGGCACAGTGCCACGGACGCGCTCGCCGACCTGGTGGCCGGTTTCGCCGAGGGGACGAACGTCCCGGGGTCCGGTCCGCTGCGCGGGTAGTCCACACGGCGCCGTGCGGTCCTCGCGCCGTGCGGTCCTCGCGTCGGCGGTCGTCGCGCCGGCGCTCTCCGCGTCGCTCGACGGTAGCCTGCTGGGATGCTGCCGACCGACCTGCTGGGCACGTGGACGCTGCGGCGGAGCCTGCTCGACCGGCGCGCGGGCACGTCCGGATCGGTCGTCGGCACGACCTCGCTCCGACGGGTCGCGGCGGACGAGGTGGCCTGGACCGAGGCGGGCACGATGACCTTCGACGGGCGCTCCGTCCCGGTGTCCCGGACGCTGGTCGTGCGCCGTGCCCCCGACGACTCCTGGACCGTGCACTTCGCCGACGGCCGGGTCTTCCACGACTGGGTGTGGGGCGCCCCGGTGACCCATGCGTGCGCCCCGGACGACTACACTGGTGCGCTCGCCGGCGACACGTCGCGGTGGACCGTCCGGTGGGACGCACGTGGTCCGGCGAAGGACCTCCGGCTGGACAGCGTGCTCGAGGGTCGGACCCACGCGGCAGACTGATCGCATGGCTCGCACCCCTGGCCGGTCCTCCGGCACCGACGCCCCCCGCATCACCAGCACCGAGCCCGTCGACCTGACGGACTGGCAGCCCGGACCCGGCGACGTGCTGTCGGGCGACCGCATCGACGGTCGGCGGATCGCGCGACTCGACATCGACGGGGAACGCGTGCCGGACCTGGAGATCGAGGAGTGCGTCATCGAGCAGCTGCACGCCGACGGCGCCGACCTGCGCGGTGTCCGGGTGCACGACAGCGTCGTCGAGCACCTCGACGCGCCGGTGCTCCGCGCGTCGAGCAGCACCTGGCGCGAGGTCCGTATCGGCGGCGGCCGCATCGGCTCCGCCGAGCTCTACGACGCGGGCCTGAACGGGGTCGAGTTCGTCGGGATGAAGCTCGGGTTCGTGAACCTGCGCGGGGCGACCGTCACCGACGTGCTGTTCCGCGACTGCGTCATCGACGAGCTCGACATCGCCGACGCCCGGCTGCTGCGCGTGTCCTTCGAGGGCACCAGGATCCGCGCTGCCGAGGGGTCGAACACGAGCATCGCGCACGTGGACCTGCGCGGGGCCGACCTGGACCGGGTGGAGCGGCTCGAGGGGTTCCGCGGGGCGACGATCGCGTCCGACCAGCTGTTCACACTGGCGCCGTTGTTCGCGGCCCAGGCGGGGTACCGCGTCGATTGAGGTCGAGCGGGCCGCGGGCTGCGCTCGGCGGTCCCGGCGGCCGGGGTGGTGCGAGGCTGATCGCGTGGTACGAGGTTGGTTCCTCGCACGGGGCGGTCAACCTCGCACCGGCCGTCGACCTCGCACCGTGCTCAGCGGCGCCGTCGACGCACGAGGCGTTCAACCCCGCACCGCGCCGTCAACCGCACCGCGGCGTCAAGCGCGAACGGTGCGCAGCGCCGCCGCCAGGTCCGCCTGGATCAGGTCGCCGTGCACGGCCGCGCCCGCGGTCGTCCCGGCAGCAGCGGACACGATCACCGTGGCCATCGGCGCCGACACGTTGCCCACCGCCCACACCCCGGGGACGTCGGTCGCGCCGGTCGGCCCCACGGGCACCGCGCTGCCGAACCGGTGGTCGCCCATGAACTGGTCCACCGCGACCAGCCCGAGCCCCGCCAGGCCGTCGACGCGCGCCTCGGCCGAGCTCGCCGCCGCCAGCGCATCGAGCGCCACGGTCGAGCCGTCGCCGAGCGTTACGCCACGCAGCACACCGACGCCGGACGCGTCGGCCCGTTCCGACACCACGGACGTCACGGGCCCGTCGACGACCGCGATGCCCCGGGCGCGCAGACCCGCCAGGTCGGTGTCGCTCACCAGCGCCGGGTCCGTCACGAACACCGTCACGCGGTCGCTCAGCGCCCGCCACATGAGTGCCTGGTGCGCGCCGAACGGGGTGGTCACGAGCACGCCGATGTGTTGGTCGCGGACCTCCCACCCGTGGCAGAACGGGCAGTGCACGACCCCGCGGCCCCACTGCTCTGCAAGGCCCGGCACGTCCGGCAGGACGTCCACGGCGCCGGAGGCGACGACCACCCGGCGGGCCGAGACGGTCTCGCCGGACGCGAGGGTGGCGGTGAAGCCGACCGGGTCGCCGTCGGTGACGGGTCCGGTGGAGGTGGCCACGATCCTCCCGGTCGTCACGCGGACGCCGTACTGCGCGACCTCGGCGCGACCGATGCGGGCGAGTTCGCGCGGACCGGTGCCCTCCTGTCCGAGGTAGTTGTGCACCCCTGCTGCGGGGGCGTTGCGCGGTTCGCCGGCGTCGAGGACGCGCACGGAGCGGCGGGACCGGCCGAGGATGAGGGCGGCAGCGAGGCCGGCGGCACCGCCGCCGACGACCAGGACATCAGTGGTGTCAGACATGCGCACCATCGTCCGGTCCGATGTCGGTCCTGGCAATCTTCCTTGCTGCTCTGGCAACATGGCGGCCATGACACACGGACACCAGGCTCCGGTCGCCTCGCGGACGACGGCACAGGTCGTCGACGGGGTCGGCCCACGGCTGCGCGCCCTCCGACAGCGGCGCGACGTGACGCTCGCTGCGCTCGCGACGGAGACGGGCATCTCGGTCAGCACGCTGTCGCGGCTGGAGTCGGGGCAACGCAAGCCGACCCTCGAGTTGCTGCTCCCGCTGGCACGCGCGTACCAGGTGCCGCTCGACGACCTGGTCGGGGCGCCGCAGACCGGGGACCCGCGGGTGCACCTGAAGCCCGAGTCGCACGGCGGACGCGTGGTGATCCCACTGACGCGCCGGACGGGTGGGGTGCGCTCGTTCAAGCAGCTCTTCCCGCCCCGTTCGCCGGCCGGTGAGCCGAGTCTGCAGACGCACGAGGGGTACGAGTGGCTCTACGTGCTGTCCGGGCGCCTGCGACTGCTGCTGGGGGAGCGTGACCTCGACCTGGGACCGGGTGAGGTCGTCGAGTTCGACACGCACACGCCGCACTGGATCGGCAACGTCACCGACCAGGTCACCGAGGTGCTCTGCCTGTTCGGCCCGCAGGGCGAGCGGGCCCACGTGCGGATGCGTCCCGCGGGGTGATCCCGGCGCCGTCCCGGGTCAGAACACGTGCGCCATGACGTCGTCGAGCAGACCGGTCGTCGGCACGTTCGCCTGGTTGATCTCGATGCCGATGTCACCGCGGGTGAAGTACGTGTCGCCGACGGGCACCTGGTACTGCTCGTCGGTCGTGACGCGCTGGCAGCGGTAGCCCTCGGCATCGTGGTCGCAGTCGTACCCCTGCAGCGCCTGCAGTGCGCCGAGGGCCCTGGCCGAGTCGACGACGTCGACCGCGATCGACAGGTACGAGATGTCCGTGCGGGGGTCCTTCCAGACGCAGTACAGCCGCTTGCCGTCGGGCTGCACCACCGTGTCGAACGCGGACTTCGGTCGGACGACCGGGTCGCCGACGACGGCCGGGTCGTTCAGCGGGGCCGACGTGAAGTCCCACTTGCCCGCCGTGATCAACCCGTCGCAGGTGGCCGGGACCGTGCCGGCGTCGTCGTCGGAGCCCGGGGCCGCGGTGATGGTCGAGCTCGGACGAGGTGTGCCGGACGTGTCACTGGCTGTGGCGCTGGCCGACGTGGTGGGGGCGGCGGTCGTCGGGTTCGCCGAGGTCCCGGTGACCGCCGCACCGGTCGCGCACCCGGCGAGCACGAGCACCGCCGCGACCGCCCCCGCGAATGCCGTCAGTCGTGTCCTGTGCATCGTCGTCCCCCAGTTCATGAGGACGACTCTAGGAGGAGCCCGGACGGTCCGACTGCCCCGTCACCGGATCGTTGTGATGTGCGGGGAAGCGTCCCCAGCTATCCGCGCGGCGCGACCCGCGGAAGCTGGTCATGCTTTGCGGAGAGCGGGCCGGGCGGTGGCGTGGGGTAGCTCAATGTCGCTTGCCGCCACTTCAATCAAGACGGGGGACGAGCCGTCCGTTTCGAACGAAGCTCGCCAGCCCCTTGGTCACCAAAGGCAGGATGCGGGTAAGGGCGTCGCGCCGCAGCCAAGGGCGGCGCCACGCTGTCGCGCCGGGCTTGAGGCGCCGCGCAGGACGCGACCCGACGGTATAGGACTTGTCGCTGGTTGCCTCTTGCGGCAATGGTCGCGCGCGCCGTTCGTCGGACGAGGACTTGAGGTCCTGCATCCGCAGGTGAGGCGGTTTCAGCTGGCTCTGAATAGTTCACGTTTTTCCGCTTCTCAGTAGGGCCGTAAGAACTTACCGATGTGTCCGTGATGCGACTCGGTGAGCAGTGCAAGAGGAATCCTCGTAAGTAGGGTAGGGTGCGCTTTAGGATCTTCGTCCGGGCTTCGCGGTAGCGTTTCCCCCACAACATGGTTCACAGAAAGCGTCTTCACTGCTCATGCCACTGCTCGACACAAGCGCTGCACCTGGATGGGCTGACTGGCTCGGGCTCGTGCTGACGGTTGTTGGGTTTCTCGTCGCGATCATCCAGGCGACTCGCGCTCGCCGAGTTGCTGCTGCGGCGTCTGAGGCGCTCGCACGCGCTGAGAAGCGGCTGCATATGGACGCCCTGTTCGCGTTGCCGGCATCTCTCGCTGACACCAGAGGTGAACTGAATTGGGCAGAAGCAAACGATGACATGTCAGTTGCCCGATTCGCGCTGCTGCGATTGCATAATCGGTCGAGCGAGGCGCTCTTACTCGTGGCGGATGACAGTTTCGACGTTCTAGAACAAAAAAAGTTAGCGCGTCTGCTGCGGCGAGTAGTTAAATCGAGCCTCGCAGCGAAGGATCAGCTCGCAGACGCTCCGAGCGTCGCTGCGGCGATCATTGATGTTGCAAAAGACTTTGACGAATTAACTGGCCAACTGGCAGCAAGTACCACAAATATGAGAATGCGAGTGTCTACTAATGCTTCTGAATGACAGTGAATGGGCAAATCTCATTGAGCGACTCGAGGCGGTTACCGCCAAGCGTTCTCTGTCCTGGGAGGAAGTGCAGGTAGAAGACGACTCGGAGGGCAACTCTTACTACCGCGCTGCGGTTGGCGAGACGGTGTACACCTTGGGCGCTGTCGACGGAGATGGGGTTTCACCGTTCTTCTTGGAGATTTGGCGAGATGGAAAAATATTCGATCAAATTCAAACTCCTGCCAATCGAATTTCTGCCGATGATCTCGTAAGTATCCGGAATGGTCTACGGGATCTACATCGCGAGGTCGGTAGGGCAGTGAATCGGGCCCCGGAACGAGTGGCGATGTTGATGTCCGACCTTGCGACGCTCGAATGACCGAACATCTAAGCTCTCCTCGGAGTTTCGATTGCGCGTCGACTACTTCGAGACAAACATCGGACTTCGAACAGCGGTAGACGCGGAAGGCTGCGCGAAATCACGGGTTGCACGAGCATCCTGGTCGGATGGCAGACGCTCCCACCACCGCGGTCCTCTTCGACATCGACGGCACCCTGGTCGACTCGAACTACGCCCACGTCGACGCATGGTGGCGTGCGTTCCGGGTCGTTGGCGCGTCGGTCGACGCGTGGCGGATCCACCGGTTCATCGGGATGGACGGCGCCCGACTGCTTGACGAACTCGTGCCGGACATGTCGGACGAGGACCGCGACACCGCGAAGCAGTACCAGTCGGCCTACTTCGCCGAACACATGCCACGTCTGCGCCTGCTGCCGGGCGCCCGTGAACTCCTGCAGGCCGTGGCAGCGCGGGGCCACGCGGTGGTGCTCGCGACGAGCGCCTCGGCGAACGAACTCGTCCGCCTGCGGGAGCTGCTCGACGCCGAGCAGTGGATCAGCGTCGTGACGAGCGGCGCGGACGTTCAGCAGGCGAAGCCCGCCCCGGACATCGTGCAGGTCGCGCTCGACCGTGCCGGCGTCGACCCGTCGAACGCCGTGATGATCGGGGACGCGATGTGGGACGTCGAGACCGCGGGCTCGGTCGGCGTCGCCTGCATCGGCGTGATGACCGGTGGCATCGGGGGCGACGAGCTACGCGGTGCCGGGGCGGCGGCCGTGTACGACGACGCTGCGGCGGTGCTGGCCGGGATCGACGACGGACCGATCGGGGCGCTCGGGCGCTGAGCGAGCGTCGTCCGGCCGCGTGCTCGCGTGGGAAGATCGGTGATCGTGATCACGATCGAACGCGTTGCCTGGGACGACCCCCGCGCCGTCGAACTCCGGAACCGGATGGACGACGAGATGCACGAGCGGTACGGCTCGGCCCAGCGCGACGAGGACCCGGCGGTGACGGCCGAACGCGACCGGGCGCTCGCCGTCGACCCGGCTCGGGTCATCACCTCGCTGCTCGCGGTCGACGAGTCCGGCGCGGCGATCGCGCACATCGCGGTCCGCTGGCTCGGCGACGAGGTCGAGCTGAAGCGCCTGATCGTGCTGTCGAGCGCACGGGGCAAGGGTGCGGCGACGGCGCTGCTCGATGCCTGCGCCGAGGTCGGCCGCGAGGTCGGTGCGACCCGGCTGATCCTGCAGACGGGTGACAAGCAGCCCGATGCCGTCGCGCTGTACCGCAAGACCGGCTGGCGGCAGATCCCGGTCTACCCGCCGTACGCCGCGACGATGCCGTGGTCGTTCTGCTTCGACAAGGCGATCTAGGCCGCGGTTCCTGCGGATCCGCCGACACTGAATTGCACTCTGGCGCGTGGAGTGCAATTCTCTACCGGTGAGCACCGCCGAACGCACCCGCACCCTGCGGCGACAGATGATCGTCGAAGCCCGTCGGGCGACGGTGGCGGACGGGCTCGGCGGCTTCACCATCGAGCAGCTCTGCGAGACGGTCGGTGTCTCGCGCCGCACGTTCTTCAACCACTTCGCGTCGAAGGAGGACGTCGTCCTCGGCATCGAGCTGCACGCCGACACCGAGGTGCTGCAGGCATTCGCCCACGGTGACGTCGTGGCGCGTGACCTCGACCCGCTGGCCGCACTCGTGGCGCTCGCGGTCGAACAGGTGCGCACGATGGAGCTCGACCGGTCCGAAGAGGTGCTGATGCGCCAGGTCCTCGAGCGCGAGCCGGCGCTCCTGGCCCGGTTCCTGTCGGCCACCGACGTGCAGCTCGCCCGCGTGGCCGATGCCCTGCGTTCCCGCTTCGGCTGGACGGCGCCGGACGATCCGCGCGCCCGACTGGTCGCCGAGGCAGCGGCCGGCGTGCTCAAGGTCTCGGCCGACCAGTACTTCGACGACGCCTTCGACGTCGCGGGTGGCCCGTCCTTCGACGAGCTGCTCACCACCAACCTCCGCCTGCTCAGGGCGGCCATCACCACCCGACAGGACGACACCCCATGAGCACATCAGCGCCGCGCGCCGCCAAGCGCACCCGGCCCGGGACGGACGGGCCGCTCCTGCTGACCCAGCGCCGGATCTGGATCATCTTCGCCGCGCTCATCGCCGGCATGCTGCTGTCCAGCCTCGACCAGACGATCGTCTCGACCGCGATGCCGACCATCGTCGGTGACCTCGGCGGCGTTGCGCACCAGGCCTGGATCACGACCGGGTACCTGCTGGCGTCGACCATCGTCATGCCGATCTACGGCAAGTTCGGCGACGTGCTCGGACGCCGCAACCTGTTCCTCATCGCGATCGCGCTCTTCACGTTGGCGTCGCTCGGCTGCGCGGTGTCGACCGACTTCTGGCAGTTCGTGGTGTTCCGCGCGATGCAGGGCCTGGGTGGCGGTGGCCTGATGATCCTGTCGCAGGCGATCATCGCCGACATCGTCCCCGCGTCCGAGCGCGGCAAGTACCTCGGCCCGCTCGGTGCGATCTTCGGCCTGTCCGCCGTCGGCGGCCCGCTGCTCGGCGGCTTCTTCGTCGACCACATGACCTGGCACTGGGCGTTCTGGATCAACATCCCCGTGGGCATCGCGGCGTTCTTCGTGGCCTGGTTCGCGCTGACGCTGCCGAACAAGAAGGCGACCAAGCGCATCGACGTCCTCGGTGTCGCGCTGCTGTCCGCCACCACCGCCTGCCTGGTCTTCTTCACCGAGTTCGGCGGCAACCGCCAGCACGGCTGGGGTGCGCCGGAGACCTGGGCCTGGGGTGCCGGGTTCGTCGTCGCCGCCGCGCTGTTCGTGTTCGTCGAGGCGCGTGCGCAGGACCCGATCATCCCGCTGTCGTTCTTCCGCAACCGCACCTTCGTCACCGCGACGGCGATCGGCTTCGTGCTCGGCCTGGGGATGTTCGCCGCGATCGGCTTCGTCCCGACGTTCCTGCAGATGGCCTCGGGCACCTCGGCGGCGGTCTCCGGGCTGCTGATGCTCCCGATGATGGCGGGGCTGATCGGCACGTCCATCCTGTCCGGCACGCTCATCACGAAGACGGGCAAGTACCGGATGTACCCGATCATCGGCACGATCGTGGTCGGTCTCGCGATGCTCGGCATGACGACGTTGGCCGCCAGCACCCCGATCCCGCTGATCTGCGTCTACCTGTTCGTCTTCGGCGCCGGCCTGGGCCTGATCATGCAGGTCGTGGTGCTCGTCGCGCAGAACGCGGTCCCTGCCGAGCAGGTCGGCACCGCGACGTCCACGAACAACTACTTCCGCGAGGTCGGGGCGTCGCTCGGCGTCGCCGTCTTCGGCGCGATCTTCACGTCGCGACTGACGGACAAGCTCACCGACGTGTTCACCAGCGCCGGTGGCAGTGCCTCGCAGGCGGCGAACGCGAGCGCCAGCATCGACCCGACGCAGCTGTCGAAGCTGCCGCAGGCGGTGCAGGACGGCATCGTCAACGCCTACGCCGACTCCCTGTCGCCGGTGTTCTGGTACCTGCTGCCCTTCATCGCGATCGCCCTGGTGCTCGCGCTGTTCATCCCGCAGATGCAGCTCAACGACGTGGCCGGCATGGTCGCCCGCGGCGAGGCAGTCGGCGGGGCCGAGGCCGACGAGCTCGACCGCGCGCAGCGCGGGGGAGCGGACGAGGCGCCGGCGGAGCCGGTCGGCTCCGCGACGGGGTCGGTCCCGACGACGCGTCGCGACGAGTAGACGCGACCACCCACGGACGGGAGGCCCGGTGCCAGCTGGCACCGGGCCTCCCGTCCGTCGTGGGGTCGCGTCCGGCGCGACGTTCCCGATGTCGTACGACAGCGACGGTGTCGCGGGGGCGGTTGCGTGCCGGTGGTACGACGAGCGCGATGTCGTACGACGTCGTCGGTGTCGCGCGGCGGGTGGTGTCGCGCGCGTCAGCCGCCGGTGCTCGCGCGCGGAACCAGCCGCGTGGGCAGTGCCGGCGCGGGCAGCTCCGTGCCGTCGAGCATCGCCGCCAGCCGAAGCGCCGCCGCCCGCCCCAGGTCGGCGCCCGGCAACGCCACGCTCGTCAGCGCCGGAGCGGTGACCGACGACGAGGGCAGGTCGTCGAACCCGGCCACCGCCAGGGTCCCCGGCACCGCGATGCCCCGTGCCGCGGCGACCCGGAGCACCCCGTACGCCAGGGTGTCCGCGGCGGCGACCACGGCCGTGGCTCCGTCCCGCAGCCAGGCGTCGACGGCCTGATCGGCAGCGGTCGCGGCGGCGTCGATCGTCAGGTCGGCGCTGGCCGACACCGGCGACACGGCGATGCCGGCGTCGCCGCACGCCTGCTCGAACATCGCACGGCGGAGCGCGAACGTCGTCGCGCGCGAGGTCCCGTCGAGGTACGCGATGCGGCGGTGTCCGGCAGCGCCCAGGTGCGAGACGAGCGCCGACACCCCCGCGGTCAGGTCGTAGTTGACGGCGTCGGCGCCTCCGGGGGCGTCGAGCAGCACGACGGGGACGCTGGCGGTCATCGGCTGGTCGGCGGCCGGGGCGTCGACGAGGATGCCCGCGGGCCGGAGCCGTTCGAAGCGCCGGACGTCGGCGATCCCCGGCTGGGCGCCGCGTTCCGTGACGGACAGGACCAGCTGGAAGCGATCGCCCAGGGTGTCGCGGACGCCGCGGATGACCTCGGCGAAGAACGGGTTCGACAGGTCGGGCGCGATGAGCACGACCAGGTCGCCGCTGCCCCGCGCCAGCGAACTGGCGGCGTGGTCGACCACGTACCCGAGCTCGTCCACCGCGGCGCGCACCCGGGCGACGTTCGCCGTGGACACCCGTCCGCGGTCCTTGCCGTTCACCACGAGGGAGACCGTCGCGATGCTGGTGCCGGCGCGCTCGGCGACCATGGCCGCGGTGACGCGGCGGGTGCTCGGAGCGGGGGTCGACACGCACCGATCGTAGCGACCGGCCGTCCCGACTTGACGTCAAGCGTTTGATGCTGTGTGATGTCAAACGCTTGACGCGGCGTGCATGGCGCGTCAGGCCCCAGTACCCGAGCCGACGCGCTCGATCCCACCCCGAGCCGACGCGCTCGATCCCACCCCGAGCCGACGCGCTCGATCCCCGACGAAGTGGAGCACCCGTGCCCGAGAAGATCATCCTGGACTGCGACCCCGGGCACGACGACGCCGTGGCGATGCTGCTGGCGCACGGCAACCCGGACATCGAGCTGCTCGCCGTCACCACGGTCGTCGGCAACCAGACGCTGCCGAAGGTCACCCGCAACGCCCTCGCCGTGGCCCGCATCGCCGGCATCACGGGCGTGCCCTTCGCCGCCGGCGCCGACCGCCCGCTGCTGCGCCAGATCGAGGTCGCCGGTGACATCCACGGCGAGAGCGGGCTCGACGGCCCGATGCTGCCCGCGCCGTCGTTCGCGCTCGACGAGCGGCACGCGGTCGACCTGATCATCGAGACGGTCATGGCGCACGAGCCTGGCACCGTCACCCTCGTGCCGACCGGCGGGCTGACGAACATCGCCCTGGCGGCACGCAAGGAGCCCCGCATCGTCGACCGCGTCAAGCAGGTCGTGCTGATGGGCGGCGGCGTGCACGTCGGCAACTGGAGCCCGGTCGCCGAGTTCAACATCGTCATCGACCCCGAGGCCGCGTCCATCGTCTTCGAGGCCGGCTGGGACGTCGTGATGGTCGGCCTCGACCTGACGCACCAGGCACTCGCCACCACCGAGGTCGCCGAGCGGATCGCCGCCGTCGGCACCGCACCGGCCGCCTTCGTGGGCGAACTGCTGGACTTCTTCGGCCAGACGTACAAGGACGCGCAGGGCTTCGACGCCCCGCCCGTGCACGATCCGTGCGCCGTCGCCTACGTCATCGACCCGACGATCGTCCGTGCCGTGCGGGTCCCGATCCACATCGAGACCCAGGGCACCCTGACGCTCGGCATGACCGTCGCCGACTTCCGCGCCCCGGCGCCCGAGGACTGCCGCACGAGCGCAGCCCTGGAACTCGACCACGCCCGCTTCTGGGACCTGGTCGTCGACGCCCTCGAGCGCATCGGCGAGACCCCCGACACCGGCTGGACGCCCCGCGCCGCCACGACCACGACCACCAACGCGACCACGGAGATCTGAGACCCATGACCACCACATCGACGAAGAAGTCGATCGGCGCCCTCACCGCGGCGCTCCTCGCAGCGTGCATCGCGTTCCAGCTGAACGCCAGCATGCTCAGCCCCGCCCTGGTCACCATGGCGCGCGAGCTGCACACGGACGATGCCACGATCGGCCTGTCGCAGACGCTCTACTTCACGCTCGCCGCCCTGTTCTCGCTGTTCCTGCCGCGCCTGTCCGACATCGTCGGGCGCAAGCGCGTGCTGGTCGCCATGCTCGCCGTGATGCTGGTCGGCAGCATCGTCGCCGCGCTCGCCGTCAACGTGCCGATGCTGTTCACCGGCCGCATCATCCAGGGTGTCACGGGGCCGGTCGTCCCGATCTGCCTGCTGGTGCTGCGCAACGAGATCAGCGACCCGAAGCGCTACGGGGCGTCCCTCGGCCTGCTCACCGCGGTCAACGGCGGGATCGCGGGCATCGACTCGCTGGCCGGCGGGTGGATCGCCACGAACTTCGGCTTCCGCGGCATCTTCTGGGTGATCGCCGTCGTCACGGTCATCGCCCTGCTGTTCGTCGTCGTGTGGGGTGTCGAGTCACACCCCTCGAAGGGCACCCGGATGGACTGGGTCGGCGTCGTGCCGCTGGTCGTCTCGGTCGGTGCGCTGCTGACCGCGTTCAACGAGGCCGGCAAGCTCGGTGCCGCGAACCCGGCGCTGGTGATCGGCGGCATCGTCGTCGCCCTGGCCGCCTTCGCCGTGTTCTGGGCCGTCGAGTCCCGGGTCCGCGAGCCCCTGGTCGAGACACGCTTCCTGAAGCGCCGGGGCACGTGGGCGCTCCTCGCCACCACGTTCCTGACGATGACGGGCGTCTTCGCCGTGGTCAACGGGCTGGTCACCTCGCTCGCACAGAACCCGGACGCCGGGTTCGGGATGGAGGCCGACCTCGCCTCGCTCGTGTTCCTCACGCCGTACGCGTTGGTCGGCTGGATCGTCGGCCCGTTCGCCGGTCGGCTCGCGCCCACCATCGGCTACCGCGCGATCCTTCGCGTCGGCCTGGTCGGCAGCATCCTGGCGACCCTGCTGATGGCGTTCGTCGGGGTGCACTCGCTGCCGGTGCTCGTCGCTGCGACGGTGCTGATCGGCATCACCTACGCCGGCATCGCGAACATCATCCTGAACGGCCTGGGCATCGTGCTGTCGCCCGCGTCGAACCCCGGCTTCCTGCCCGGGCTCAACGCCGGTGCGTTCAACCTGGGCGCCGGCGTGAGCTTCGCCGTGCTGCCCGCGCTGCAGATCGCCCTCGGGGTCGGAGGGTCCTCCGGCACCGCCGGGTACTCCGGTGGCATGCTCCTCGGTGCCGTCATCACGATCGCCGCGCTCGCCGTGTCGTTCCTCATCCCGCGGCCGGTCGAGGCCGAGACGACCGCCCCCGCACCCCAGAAGGAGACCGTCCGGTGAACACGATCGTCGTCGTCGGGTCGCTCAACGCGGACCTGGTGGTCCGCACCGAGCGCTTCCCGAAACCCGGTGAGACCCTGCACGGGTCCGACCTGCAGACCCTGCCCGGCGGGAAGTCCGCCAACCAGGCGGTCGCGGCCGCACGGCTCGGGGGAGCCGTGCGCATGATCGGTGCGGTCGGTGACGACGGCAACGGTGTGCTGCTGCGGGACTCCGTCGCGGCCGCCGGTGTCGACACCACGCACGTCGCCGTCCGACCGGACACGGCCACCGGCACGGCCGTCATCACCGTCGACGGTCAGGGCGAGAACACCATCGTGATCTCCGGCGGCGCGAACGCCACCCTGACGCCGGACGACGTCCCCGCCGACGCGTTCAGTGATGCGGCGGTGCTGGGGCTCTGTCTCGAGGTCGCGCTCGACGTGGTGCTCGCTGCCGCCCGGGCAGCACGCCGGGCCGGTGTCACGGTGCTGACCAACCTGTCGCCGTTCGGCGACGTGCCGCGTGAGCTGCTCGAGCTGACGGACGTGCTGCTGGTCAACGAGCACGAGGCTGAGATGCTCGGCGACCACGGCGTCGCCCGGTCGATCGTCACTCGCGGCGGTGCCGGGTCGGTCGTGCACGACGGGGACGCCGCGCCGGTCGAGGTGCCCGCGGTCCCCGTCGACGCGGTCGACACCACGGGGTGCGGCGACGCGTTCATGGGCGCGGTGGCGCTCCGGCTGGCGGCCGGAGACGCCCTCGTCGACGCTGCGCGGTTCGCCGCCGGGGTCGGGGCGTACGCCGCGACGGGGGTGGGCGCGCAGGCGTCGTACCCGACCACGGACCAGCTGGCGGCGTTCCTCGGGTCGTAGCACGCGCCTCCGTGCCGGTATCTTGCATACATGCGCGTGGGAGTCCTCGACATCGGGTCCAACACCGGTCACCTGCTGGTGGTCGACGCCCACGGTGGCGCCGCGCCACTGCCGGCCTCGTCGTTCAAGCAGGCACTCCGCCTGGCCGAGCACCTGGACGACCGCGGTGCCGTGACCCAGGTCGGCATCGACGCCCTGGCCGGTTTCGTCGCCGAGTCGGTGCGGGTCGCCGAGGAGCGCGGCTGCGAGGACATGCTCGGGTTCGCGACCTCGGCCGTGCGGGACGCGGTCAACTCCGACGCCGTGCTCGCCCACGTCGAGGAACACACGGGGGTCGAGCTCGCCGTGCTGTCCGGCTCGGACGAGGCACGCCTGACGTTCCTGGCCGTGCGCCGCTGGTTCGGCTGGTCGGCGGGACGCCTGGCGGTGTTCGACATCGGCGGTGGTTCGCTCGAGATCGCCGGGGGCGCCGACGAAGCGCCCGACGTGGCGTGGTCGATGCCGATCGGTGCCGCGCGGCTCGCCCGGTCGTTCTTCGCCGAGGGGACCCCGACCGAGGACGACGTCCGCCGCCTGCGCCACGACATCCGCGTCGAGATCGCCCGCGACGCCGGCAAGCTGCTGCGCTCCGGTGCACCGGACCGTGCCGTCGCCACGTCCAAGACCTTCCGTTCCATCGCCCGCATCTGCGGCTCGGCACCGTCGGCCGCCGGTCCGCTCGTGCCGCGATCGCTCGACGGAGCGGTGCTGCGACGGACGCTGCCGGAGCTGCTGACGATGTCGGTCGAGCAGCTCGCGGCGCTGCCCGGGGTCTCGCCGAGCCGGGCGCACCAGGTGGTCCCCGGGGCGCTCGTCGCCGAGGCGTGCCTGGACATCTTCGACCTGCCCGCGCTCGAGATCTGCCCGTGGGCGCTCCGCGAGGGCGTGATCCTCGAGCGGCTCGACCAGCTGTCGGTGCTCGGGACGCCCTGACGCCCCTGTTCGGGGCGTCTCGGAGGGAGCCGGACCGGCCCTATGCTCAGGCGGTCCCGTCCACGAGAGGTCGATGTCCGTGCTCCGTCTCCGCTCCGTCGTGCCCAGCACGGCGCTCGTCCTCGCGCTGCTCGGCGGCGTGCTCGTGGTGCCGCAGGTCGCCCAGGCGGCACCCGACACCGAGGTCACGGCAGCGCCGCCCGTCGGGCACTCGCGCACCGCGCGCGTGGACGACGCGGACGCCACCTCGGTCTCGGCGGTGGACCCGGTGTCACACCGGGCCTACGTCCACGAACGCCGCGGGACCATGCCCACCTCGCAGGTCTCGGTGTGGGACGGCGACACGATGCGGCGGACCGGCACCGTGTCGGGCATGCGCGACCTGGTCGGGCTGCAGGCGTTGACGGTCGACGTGGTCGGTCGTCGTCTGGTCGGCCTGACGGACACCGCCCTCGTCGCCACCGACCTGCGGACCGGCGTGGTCGCCTGGCGGACCCCGATCACGACGCTCGGTGCTCAGCGGACGATGCGTGCCGACCCACAGCACGGGCGACTCGTGCTCGCCGGGTCGTCCGGTGTCGTGGTCGTCGACGCCGCATCCGGGACCGTGCAGTGGACCGCCGCACCGGGTGGACGGGCCGATGTCGACGCCACGTCCGGATCGGTCTACGTCACGACACCGCTGCCCGACGACGCCAACGGGCAGCCCCGATCCGGAGGGACGCTCCGGCGCTACGACGCCGACGGTGCGCTCCGCGCGAGCCAGACCCTGTACTCCGCCCTCGGCATCGCCGTCGACGGGCAGCGGGACCGGGTGTACGTCGGGTCGCAGATCCTCGACCTCGCGATGCGGCCGATCGGCTCGGTGCCCTCGTGGTCCGGGCCCGAACGCTGGGTCAGGCCGCAGTTCGTCGACCCGGCCACCGGGATCGTCTGGTTCCGCACCGACACCTCTGCCGGCATCGGGCTCACGCCGTGGACGCCCGAGAAGGACTCCATCACGTTGGGGGACGTCGTCGCCGACGTGACGGAGTCCAGCTGGGACCCGGAGCGGAACCGGTTCATCGGGATGGCAGACACCGCGGGCGTCGTCGACAGCGCCGACTTGCACACCTGGTTGGTGCGCGACGAGCCGGGGTCGTTGACCGGAACCGTCGCCGACGTCGTCGCCGCCGGTGTGGCGCGGACCGAAGCAGCGCTCCGGACCGTGGACCTGAACCGGTGGGTGGACCCCCGGTTCGCCGTCACCGGGGGGACGCTCCCGTCCGGGATGCGGCTCGACCCGGCGACGGGCATCGTCTCGGGGACGCCCACCACGCCCGGGACCTACCGGTACGCCGTCACCGTCACGCTGAACCCGTGGCACGCCACGAGCGCGGTGTTCATCCGGCACGTGGTCGCCGTCGACCGGATCGCCGGGCCGGACCGGTTCGCCACGACCGCACGCGCCTCTGAGCGGGCGTTCCCGGACGGTGCCGACGTGGCCTACGTCGCTTCGGGCCGGGTGTTCCCGGACGCTCTGTCCGCCGCTCCCGCCGCGGTGGTCGAAGGCGGGCCCGTGCTGCTCAGCGAAGCCCGCTCGCTGCCGACGGCAACCCGTGCCGAACTGCTCCGGCTCCGTCCGTCGCGGGTCGTGGTCGTCGGCGGCTCGGTCCAGCAGTCGGTGGTGGACCAGGTCCGATCGACGCTCCCCACGGCGACGGTCACCCGGGTGCTCGGTGCGACACGCTACGACGTGTCTCGGGCGGTCGTCGCCCAGCGGTTCCCGACCGGAGCGGACAGCGTCTACGTCGCGACGGGAGCGAAGTTCCCCGACGCGTTGGTCGCCGGGGCGGCAGCAGGGTCTGCTCACGCCCCGCTGCTGCTGGTGCCGGGCGACGACCCCACCGCCGACGGTCCCACGCTGAGCGCACTGCGCGCCCTCCACCCGAAGCGCATCGTGGTGGCCGGTGGGTCCGTCTCGCCGGGCATCATCGCTGCACTCGGTTCCGTGGCGCACGTTGACCAGCTGACCGGGACCGATCGATACCGCGCGGCCATCGCCGTCGACGTCGATCGGTACCCCACGGCCGGGTCCGCGTTCCTGGTCAACGGGTCCGACTTCCCCGACGCGCTCTCGGCGACACCTCTGGCCGGTGCAAGCAGCACCCCGCTCTACCTGGCGCCGCCGTCCTGCGTGCCGTCGGACGTCCTCGACGCGATGGGGTCGCAGGGTGTCACGCGCGTCACGATCGTCGGAGGGGGACTGGGCTCCGGGCCCGCTGCGCTGCGGCGCTGTTGACCGCTCGCGCGGCGGTGGCTGCTCAGCGCTCCCGAGGAGCGGCGAGCAGCCAGGGCCGGATCAGCGTCGTCACGAACGGCAGCACCCAGAACGTCATGACCGGCGTGAGCACCAGCGTCGTGACGAGCACCCGCGGCAGCACCGGCAGTGCGCCGAACGCCGGCACGAGCCACCCGACCAGGTACGTGAACGCCAGGTTCACCGGGAAGAAGCCGAGCCAGATGCTGACGGCCTGCTTCCACCGCGGGGGAGCACTCGACGCGGGCGTGTCTGCCGGGGCGTCGAACCACCCTTCGATCCCGGTGCGTTTCTCGACCCGCGACTCGACGACCAGGTCGCGGCCCAGGTCGAGCCAGCGCTGCCGGTCGTCGGAGTGCTCCCACGTCGACAGGGCGTCGTGGTCGGCGAACCGGTAGAGCATGTGCCACTCGCGGGAGCTCCCGTGCGACCGGACCCAGCCGGAACCGAGGAACCCCGGGTAGCGGTTGGCCAGGTTCACGCCGGACTGCACCCAGCGGGTGACCTCGGGGATGCGGTCGGGTTCGACCAGACGGGTGATGGACACGGTGACGGGCGGCCCGGCGGTCTCGGGTGACGACTGCAGGGTCCCAGGCTCTCGTGGAGTCATCCGACCAGTGTCGCCGAGTCGTGTTTCCGGCGCGTGACGCGCTCGGTAGGCTCGGCCCGTGACCACGCGCGACACCGTGACCATCCCCCTCGGAGCCCCGATCGCAGCCCAGGCACTGCGCTACACCGCGATGTACTCGGCCAAGCCGTTCGCCGAGGCGCTGCTGGTCTACCGCGACAACGGGACGTACACGATCCTGTCGCCGGGCGAGGACCACCACGGGTGCTACGTCTCCGCCACGACGGTCGACGCGGACACGCCGCCGCGGCACGTGGCGTTCATGTCCTGGCCGTCGTCGGACTGGGACGCCAACGTCGCCGCGCACACCCTGACGTTCGCGCCGGACACCGGGGCGTTCACGCAGGAACTGCGGCTGCCCGGGCAGCCGGTCCCGCGGGCGCAGCACGGCTTCGCTGCCCCGGTCGACCTGTCCGGCGGGATCGACACGGGTGCCGGCTGGGACGTGCTCCGAGCCGCACACGCCGCCGTGTTCGAGCGCCTCGAGCTGCTGGCGTTCCCGCTCCGTTAACTGGCGCGCTTGCGTCCCGCGGGCTTCTTGGCAGGGGCCTTCTCTGCCGCCGGTGCCTTCTTCGCGGCTGGTGCTTTCTTCGCCGCCGGCGCCTTCTTCGTCGTGGGCTCCGCGTCCTGTGACCCGGACGCGTCGGATCGTGACGTACCCCGCGAACGCGACCCCGAGCCTCCCGTCCGCTTCTTGTCCACGGACGCCCGCAGGGCGGCCATCAGGTCGATGACGTCACCGCCGGCGTCGCCATCGTCGTCCGGGCGCTCGCCGAACGTCGCCGCGGTGTCGATGTCGTCGCCCGACTCGAGCTTGGCGTCGATGAGCTGCTGCAGCTCGACCTGGTACTCGTCGGTGTAGCGGTCGGGATCGAAGTCGGTGGACATGCTCGCGACCAGCGACGACGACATCTTCAGCTCGTTCGCACTGACCTTCACCGAGGTGTCGAGGGCCGTGAAGTCGGCGGACCGCACCTCGTCGCCCCACAGCAGGCCCTGCAGCAGCAGGACGTCGTCGTGCACGCGCAGGACACCGAGCCGGGTCTTCTGCCGCAGCGTGAACTGCACGATCGCCAGGCGGTCGGTCTCCTCGAGCGTCCGCCGCAGCAGGACGTAGGCCTTGGGCGAGCGGGAGTCGGGCTCGAGGTAGTAGGTCTTCTCGAACATCATCGGGTCGACCTGGTCGACGGGCACGAACTCGAGCACCTCGATCTCGTGCGACTGCTCCTGCGGCAGCTGCTTGAAGTCGTCGGCGGTGAGCACGACCGTCTTCTCACCGTCGTCGTAGGCGCGCTGGATGTCGGCGTACTCGACCTCGTGGCCGAGCTCGCACACGCGCTTGTACCGGATGCGGGCCCCGTCCTCGTCGTGGACCTGGTGCATCGACACGTCGTGGGTCTCGGTCGCGGCGTAGACCTTGATCGGCACGTTGACCAGCCCGAACGCGATGGAGCCCTTCCAGATCGACCTCATGCGCTCATGATGCCCGGATGCGGGTGGGAGCGTGCGGGTTTTCCGGGCGTCGAGGGAGCAGGAATCGTCGTCCGGGTGCGGATCACCCGACGATTCCTGCTCCCTCGACGACACGTGGGGAGCGAGCGAGCACGATGGGGCCATGAGCCAGCTGGACAAGGACGACCCGCGCACCAAGTTCGCCCGGCCGCCGTTCCCCGCGCAGACACAGCAGGGATCGGGGCGTGCCAGTGCGATGGACCCGCCGCCGGACCACGGTGAGACCAGCTACGTCGGCACGGGGCGGATGCCCGGGTACCGCGTGCTGGTCACCGGTGCCGACTCGGGAATCGGCCGCGCGGCGGCGATCGCCATGGCCAAGGAGGGCGCCGACGTGGCGCTGAACGCCCTGCCCGAGGAGATCGACGACCTGACCGAGGTCCGCGACCTGATCGGCGCCCTGGGCCGCAGGGCGGTCATGCTGCCGGGCGACCTGACGGACGAGGCCTTCTGCGGTGAACTGGTGCGCACCGCGGTCAGTGAGCTCGGCGGGCTGGACGCCCTGGTGCTCGTCGCCGGCAGCCAGCAGGTGCACGAGGACGTCGCCGAGCAGCCCACCGAGGACTTCGACCGCACGATGAAGGTCAACGTCTACGCGATGTTCTGGCTGGTGCGCGAAGCCGTGCCACACCTGGCGCCGGGCAGCGCGATCGTCACGACGAGTTCGGTCTCGGCGTACGAGCCGCAGGGCCGGATGATCGACTACGCGGCGACGAAGGCCGCGATCATCACGTACACGAACGGCCTGGCCCGCCAGCTCACGGCGAAGGGCATCCGCGCCAACACCGTGGTACCGGGGCCGGTGTGGACCCCACTGCAGCCGATCAGCTACCCCGGGGACGAGATCGCGTCGTACGGGCAGGGCACGCCGTTCGGCCGTCCCGCGCAGCCGGTGGAGCTGGGCAGCGCCTACGTCTACCTGGCGGGGCCGGAGTCCTCGTACACGTCGGGGACGACCCTGACGGTGGCGGGAGCGACCGGGGTGGCGCTGTGAACGCGCCGCCGTCCAGCCCGGCACTGCCCAGTTCCGTGCGGTCGAGTTCCGGGGCGCGACGGACGACGGTCGCCGTGGGGGACCGCCGGCTCGCGCTGACCAACCTCGACAAGGTGCTCTACCCCGAGACCGGCACCACCAAGGGCCGCGTGATCGAGTACTACGAGCGGGTCGCGCCGTGGATGATCCCGCACGTCAAGGACCGACCGATGACCCGGAAGCGCTGGGCGAACGGCGTCGACGGGAAGGTCTTCTTCGAGAAGAACCTGCCGGACTCCGCCCCCGAGTGGGTCCGGCACCACACGATCCACCACAGCGAACACGACAACGAGTACCCGATCGTCGACGACCTGCCGACGCTCGTGTGGATGGCGCAGCAGGCCGCGCTCGAGCTCCACGTGCCGCAGTGGCGGTTCGGCCCGCGCGGCGGGCAGCAGAACCCGGACCGGCTGGTCCTCGACCTGGACCCGGGCGACGGCGTCGGACTGCCGGAGTGCGTCGAGGTCGCCGTCGCCGCGCGGCAGGTGCTGCAGGGGATGGGACTCGACCCGTACCCGGTGACGTCCGGGTCGAAGGGCATCCACCTGTACGCCGCCCTCGACGGTCGATCCACCACCGAGCACGTGTCGGCGGTCGCGCACGAGCTCGCGAAGGCACTCGAACAGGACCTGCCCGACCTGGTGTTGTCGTCGATGAGCCGGGCCGAACGGGCGGGCAAGGTGTTCGTCGACTGGTCGCAGAACAACGGCAACAAGACCACGATCGCGCCGTACTCGTTGCGGGGACGATCGACCCCGACCGTCGCCGCGCCACGCTCGTGGAAGGAGCTCACCGAGCAGGGCCTCGCCCAGCTGACGCTGGACCAGGTGCTCGAGCGGTTGCAGGACCACGGCGACCTGCTGCACCCGGTCGCCGCGGGCGCGCTGTCGGTCGGGAGGCCCGACTCCGGTCACTGGGACAACGACCGGACCCAGCGTGCGAACGACGCGGAGCAGCCGGGTCGCGACCGGCTGACGGCCTACCGCGCCAAGCGGGACGCGTCGAAGACGCCGGAGCCGGTGCCGGAGGACGCCCCGACGGTCCGTCAGGACGGCCGGCCGACGTTCGTCATCCAGGAGCACCACGCCACCCGGGACCACTACGACTTCCGGCTCGAGCACGACGGCGTGCTGGTGAGCTGGGCGCTGCCGAAGGGCGAACCGACCGACCCGGGGAAGAACCACCTGGCGGTCATGACCGAGGACCACCCGCTGGAGTACGGCGGGTTCGAGGGCACGATCCCCCACGACGAGTACGGCGGCGGGACGGTGACGCTCTGGGACGACGGCACCTACGACCTCGAGAAGTGGCGCGAGGGCGAAGAGGTCATCGTCACGCTGCACGGCCGGACCAACGGCAACCGGCGTCTGGCGATCCTGCACACCCGCGGGCGCGGACGTGGGCGTGACGGCGACGAGAAGAACTGGCTCATCCACCTGACGAAGGACCAACCCGACCCGTCGGCGGACGCGACCGCCGAGGCCGGCGCGGGGCGGGCCTCCCGTCCGCCCTCGGACGACCGACGCGACCGGGTGACTCGAGCTGCCCCGTCGGACACCGACCCGGCCGAACGGCGGACGATGCAGGCGACGCTCGCCGCCGGGACCCCGACGCTCGACCCGGCCGACTGGGCCGTCGAGATGAAGTGGGACGGTGTCCGGGCGCTCGCGACGGTCCGGGACGGCCGGGTCTCCCTGCGCAGCCGCAACGGCAACGACCTGACGGCGCAGTACCCCGAGCTGCAGGAACTCGCCGACCGTGCCGGCGTCGACGGGGTGTTCGACGGCGAGGTCGTCGCGCTCGACGACCGTGGCCGGCCGAGCTTCCAGCGGCTGCAGGACCGGATGGGTCTCACCAGGCCGCGCGAGGTCGAGGCTGCCCGGCGCCGCACGCCGGTGCGGTACCTGCTGTTCGACGTGCTCGAAGCGGACGGCCACGAACTCACCCGGCTGTCGTACGACAACCGACGCGAAGCCCTCGAGACCGTGGTGGACCCTGGCGGTGTCGTCGACGTGCCCGCGGCCTTCGACGGTGACCTCGACGCGGCGGTCGCGGCGTCGGCACGCGCCGGACTCGAGGGCGTCGTGGCGAAGAAGCGTTCGTCGCGCTACGCCGAGGGGCGTCGGTCCGAGGCCTGGCTGAAGATCAAGCACCATGCCACGCAAGAGGTGGTCGTCGGGGGATGGAAGCCCGGTCGCGGCCGTCGCCAGGGTGGCGTCGGGTCGCTGCTGCTCGGCATCCCCAGCGAGGCCGGGCTCGTCTACGTCGGCAAGGTCGGCACCGGGTTCAGCGACCGTGCCCTCGACGAGATCGCCGCTCGGCTCGCCACCCTCGAACGGCAGACGTCCCCGTTCGTCGACGTCCCGCGCGCCGACGCCCGCGATGCCCGCTGGGTGACGCCGGTGCACGTCGCCGAGGTGGAGTTCGCCGAGTGGACGGGCGACGGACGACTCCGGCAACCGTCGTGGCGCGGGTGGCGTGCGGACAAGTCCCCGGAGGACGTCGTCCGGGAGTGAGCGCGCACGCAGCAACATGCGCGCGCATCGGCTCCGCTGGAGGCGAACTTCCGTCCCCCGACGTGCCCGGCGGCGGGGGACGAATCTGTCTGCCCCGGTGGTGGACGGGCTCGTGGCTGTTACGTTCGCCCGGACGAAAGGTGCGGCGATGAGCGCGAGCAACTACCTGCCACCGTTCAACGCGGACGAGCGCGTCGCGGCCTCCGGGGGCGACGCCGACACGGACGCGGAACCGAGGCCCGGTGCGCGCGGGGTCGCGGCTCGTGAGCGGACCGGCACGGCGACGGCGACGGACGCCGAGGTCACGTACGCCGACTTCCTCGGGGACCAGGTCGAGGACTGACCCCACCGGGATCCCGACCCGGCCGCCGGGACGGCCCGTGCGCCGGATCAGGGGACACACGGACCGCCGGCCGAGCGCCGTGACCGGTCGTTCAGGGATGACCGGCCACGGCGCGCTCAGCACCGTCCGCGAGCACGCGGATGGTAGGCACGTACTCACGACGAGTCGAGGTGGGGATTCGTCACGCACCTCGTTCCACGATCCGGAAAGGCCGACCTCCTGACCGACCAGCCGCAGCTCGCGTCCCTGTCGGACGCCTCGCTCGTCGAGCGTTCCGCCGATGGCGATGCAGCGGCGTTCGGCGTGCTGATCCGCCGGTACGGTCCGCTCATGCGCGCCTACGCGGCCCGCATCCTGGGGTACGGCGACGGCGAGGCCGACGACGCCGTCCAAGAGGCGGCGCTGCAGGCCTGGCAGCGGATCGAGCGCGTGGAGGACCCCGACCGGGTGCGGACCTGGCTGTTCCGCATCGCGGCCAACAAGGCACTCGACCGTCTGCGGCGACGCCACCCGCACCTCGACCTCGAGACCGTGCCCGAACTCGCGGCGGACCGGACGGTCGACCAGGTCGTCGAGACCCGGATGCAGGTCGGCGAACTCGCACGGGTGGTGCGGAACCTGCCGGACGCGCAGCGAGCAGTGTGGGTGCTGCGCGAGGTCGGGGCAGCGTCGTACGCCGAGATCGCGGAGCAGACCGGGATGTCGGCAGCAGCCGTCCGGGGGTCGCTCGCGCGGGCCAGGCGCACGGTGCTCGAGCAGATGGAGGGGTGGCGATGACCGACGACGTCGAGGACCGCTACGGCGCCTTCACCCTCGAGGACCTCTCCGAGTACCTCGACTCCGGACGCGACCCCGTCCGCGACGACATCGAGGCCGACCCCGATGCCGCCGAGGCCCTCCGGCGCCTGGAACGACTCCGCGCGGCGTCCTCGGACCTGCTCGACGCCGACGTCCGCGCTGCGGGACGGACCCACGACGGATGGATCGACGGGGTGCTCGCGAGCATCCGCACGACGGCGCACGCGGGGCGGGACATCCCCGTCCCCGACCCGGACCCGGCCGCCCAGCTCGTGGTCACCGAGGGTGCCCTGCGGGGCCTGATCCGTGAACTCGGTGACGCCGTGCCCGGTGTGCTCGTCCGGCGGACCCGCTTCACGGGGGACCTGGCCACGCCGGGCGCCGAGATCGACGTCGAGGTGACGATCGCCGCCGCAGCCGATGCACCGCTGCGGGAGCGGGCGGAGGCGCTGCGCGTCGTCGTCGCGGCAGCGCTCGACGTGCACGCGCCCTTCACCGTGCGGGCACTGACGGTCCGCGTGGCCGACGTCCTCGACCCGGGGAGCGCATCGTGACCGTCGACACCCGTGCCGTCTCGCGGACCGTGACCGAGGCGGTCCTGGCCGTCCCCAGCGTGCTGTCGGTGATCCCGCCGGGGCCGAGCCTGGCGGTGCTCGTGCGCGACGTCCGTTCCGTGCTCGACCTGCCGCGGGGTGGCGGGGCGGTCCTGGTCGAGGACCGCGCCGAGGGCGTCCGGGTCCGGGTGGTGGCCGCGGTCGCCGCGTCGACGTCGGCGATCGAGAGCGCCCGGGCCGTCCGCGACGCCGTCGTCACGACCGTCGAGCACCACATCGGCACACGGCCGTCGTCGGTCGTGGTGCGGATCGTGGAGATCGTCTGAACCGATCTCGGCGCCGACCGGGACCGGTCAGGCTGCGGGAGCCGGACCGTCCGCGGGTTCGGCACGGGCGGCGGCAGGCAGGCCGTCGTCGACCAGGTCCACCTCGGCCGGGGTGTCCTCGTCCGATCCGACCCCGTCGGGCCCGACGACCTCGGCCGCCGCGGCCTTGGCCTCGTCGATCGCCTGCTGGGACTCGCGCAGGAGTCCGTCGTCCCCGGTGGGTGCCTGTTCGCTCATGGGCCGGACGTTACGCGGGAGCACCTGAACCGGTCTCACGACGGGGACGGTGCACCGGCTCGAAGTCGACGGCGGACGTCGGGGCCGGAGTCCTCGGCATGGCCGGCATGACGGGCGCGCCGTACGCGCCGGCAGCGTCGAGCACCGCCCGGGTGGCGGCCGCGGCCATCCGCAGTGCGTCTCTGACGGGCAGCGCGCGGTGCGCCGGCGTCCGGACCTCGACACCCCACGGCTCGTCGTGGCCGAGTTCCCGCGCGATCCGGACGAAGCCGGGCAGGTCCCACGCTCCGGCGCCGGGCAGGTACCGGGCGGATCGCGACTCTTCCGCCAAGGTCATGCCGGCCGGGGTGGCGAGCAGCCCGTCACTCAGCTCGACCGCAGCGAGGGTCGCCGGGGCCACGCCCTGACGGATCGACGCGAGCGTGGAACCGCCGCGCAGCGCGTGCATCGCGTCGAGCAGCAGCCCGCCGGCGCCCGCGGTCGTGATGAACCGCGACGCTCGCTCCACCGTCGGCAGGTTCGACCACGGTTCGGGTTCGAGCACGAGCTGCGCACCGACGCCCTCGGCCTGCCGGGCCAACGCTGCCCAGTCGTCGAGCATCGCCGCGGGGGAGACGCCCGGCAGGGTCACGTCGGCACGCGCCACGACCTGCCACGCACTGAGCGACGCCGCGGCTTCGAGGATCACACCGCGCTCGGCATCGGCACTGGTCGTCCGGTTCGGACAGGTCCACCAGGTGCCGAGGGTGCCGAGCTGCACCCAGACGATGCCGGCGCCGTCGAGCATGCGGCGGAGCTCGGCGAATCCGATCGTCGCGCGGACCTCGTGCAGGTCGTCGAGCGCGAGGGAGATCCCCGCGAACCCGGCGTCACCGACCGCGCGGACACGCTCGTCGATCGGTTCGTCGCCGTCCCAGGTCCAGGACGTCGCCAGCAGGTCGTGGTCCAGCACGTCGCACCTCGTCTCCGGTGCACGCGCGACGGTCGCCCTCGACCCCGCCGACACCGATCAGGACACCGCGATCCCGGCACGGCGTCTGGTCAACGGATACCCCGCGTCCCTCCGAGCGCTCACAGCGGCGCGCAACACCCGGGACATCTGCTCACACCAGACGGGTGCTGACACTCCCGACCCCGGCCACGGTGCCGCGGAGCACCGCACCCCGCGTGACGACGCCGACACCGTCGGGCGTCCCGGTCATCACGAGGTCGCCCGGTTCGAGTCGCACGGCGCGGGAGAGCTCGGCGATGACCTCGGCGACCGACCAGATCTGGTCGCCGAGGTCGCCGTGCTGTCGGCGCTCGCCGTCGACGTCGAGGTCGATCGCGCCCCGCGTCGGATCGACCGAAGCCGCGGGGACGATCGTGCCGACGGGCGCCGAGGCGTCGAATCCCTTCGCCATGTCCCACGGTCGGCCCAGCCGCTTGGCCTCGGCCTGCAGGTCACGGCGGGTCAGGTCGAGTCCGACGGCGTAGCCCCACACGTGGTCGAGTGCCTGTGCGGCTGCGATGTCGCTGCCACCGGAGCCGATCGCGACCACGAGCTCGACCTCGTGTTCGAGCTGCCGGGTGATCGACGGGTAGGGCGTGTCCGCGCCGTCGGTCACGACCGCGTCGGCCGGCTTGGTGAAGAAGAACGGCGGCTCGCGGTCAGGGTCGTGGCCCATCTCGCGCGCGTGCGCGGCGTAGTTGCGCCCGACGCAGAACACGCGGCGCACGGGGAACCGCCCGCCGGTGCTGGTCGGGACGGTCGGGAGGGCCGGGGCCGGGATCACGAGGTCGGACACGTTCCCAGCGTGCCAGACCAGGGCGCCGTGGTGCCGGTCAGTCCGCGAACGACGCTTCGTACACGAGCGCCCGAGCGCGAGCGCGCTCCTGGCGCTCGCGCCATTCGGCCCGGAGCTCGGCCAGCTCGACATCCCTGCCCTTGGCGCGCATCAGCGGGCCGTAGTGCGGGTGTGCCAGCAGGCGCGGGATGCACAGTTCCGCCCGCCAGAGGCTGAGTTGGAACTCCGCGTCGGACTTGTCCGAGATCATGCTTGGTCCTTCCGTTCTTGACGATGCTCTGCGAGCCATCGCAGCGCGTCGTACATCCACTCGTCGTCATCGGTGGTCCAGGTACGCGTGGCCAGGGCGTCCGCCAGCAGCGCGGCGGCCGCACGGCGATCAGCCTGGTCCGACAGAGCCCGTTCCGTGACCCACGACCAACGCTGCCACCACTGGTCGCGGTGCGCCAAGAACTCCGTATTCCGCCGCATCGCGCGGCCTTCGCGCAGCGTCACGACGGTCGCAGCGACCGCGGCGCACGCGCTCAACACCGACACGAGCACGCTCGCCCACCCGATCCCCGCCCCGTCCATGCGGACAGCATCGCGGACGGGACGGCACTGCCGACGGGCCGGCGGTCGGTCTGTGGAGACCGCACCGGGCCTGGTGATCGGTGGAGGACTAGTTCCCCGGAGCCGCCGCCTCGGTCTCTCCCTCGCCGGGGTCCCCACCGGTCCCGTCCGCGGCGGGCTCGTCCTGCGGCCACCCCGAGAACTGCCAGCCACCGACGGACGGGTGGTCCTCGCCGTGCTCGTAGGCGTACGCCCGGGCGGCGTCACGTGCCTCGGCGAGCCGGGCGATCAGCCGCGCGTACCGGTCCGCATCCACCCGGGTCAGCGCGTCGTGCGCGAGCGCGAACCGGTCCATCTCGTTGCGCATCAGCATGTCGAACGGCGACGTCGTCGTGCCCTGCTCCAGGAACCCGTGGACGTGCAGGTCGTCGTGACCGTGCCGTCGGTAGGTCAGCTGGTGGACCAGGGACGGGTAGCCGTGGAACGCGAACACGGCGGGCGTGCCCGGCAGGAACAGCTCGTCGTAGCGGTCGTCGGAGATCGGGTGCGAGTGCTTGCGTGTGTCACCCAGGGACAGCAGGTCCACGACGTTGACGACGCGGATGCCGACCTCGGGCGCCAGCTGGTTGATGATGTCGGCGGCCGCGATCGTCTCCACCGTGGGGACGTCACCGGCGCTGACCAGCACGACGTCGACGTGCCCGACGCGCTCCTCGGTGCCGGCCCAGTCCCACACGCCCACCCCGGCGTCCGCATGCGCGATCGCGTCCTCGAGCGACAGGAACACGGGCTCGGGGTGCTTGCCGGCGACGATCACCTCGATGCGGTCGGTCGTCTCCATCGCGTGTGCGGTCACGGCGAGCAGGGTGTTGGCATCGGCGGGCAGCTTGATGCGGACGAGGTCCTGCTGCTTCGATGCGACGACGTCCAGGAACCCGGGGTCCTGGTGCGAGAAGCCGTTGTGGTCCTGCCGCCAGACGTGCGACGACAGCAGGATCGTCAGGTTCGAGACGGGGGCCCGCCAGTCGATGCCCTGGGACGACTCGAGCCACTTGGCGTGCTGGCCGACCATCGAGTCGATGATGTGGGCGAACGCCTCGTAGGTGTTCAAGATCCCGTGACGCCCGGACAGCACGTAGCCCTCGAGCAGGCCTTCGAGCAGGTGCTCCGACAGCACCTCGATGACCCGGCCGGTCGGGGCCAGGTGCTCGTCCTCGGGGTCGTTGCCGGCGCGCCAGACCCGGTTCGTCACGTCGAACACGGCGTCGAGCTTGTTCGACACGGTCTCGTCGGGACCGAACAGGCGGAACGACGACGGGTTCCGCCCGGCCAGTGCGGCGAGCCACGGGCCGAGCGTGCCGGTGGAGGACGCCTCGGACCCGGCCTCGACCCGGAACTCGTCGAGCCCGGGACGGTCGAGCGCGGTCCGGATCCGCCCACCGTTGGCGTGCGGGGTCGCGCTCATGCGCAGGTCGCCCTCGGGGCGGATCGCTTCGAGCAGCCCGATGCCGGTGCCGTCCTCGTCGAAGAGCTCGGCCGGGCCGTACGACGCCATCCACTCCTGCAGCTGCCGACGGTGCTCGTCGTTCTGCCGGACGGCCGGCAGCGGCACCTGGTGCGCGCGGAAGGTGCCCTCGACCCGCTGACCGTCGACCTCCTTCGGTCCGGTCCAGCCCTTCGGCGTGCGCAGGACGATCATCGGCCAGCGTGGTCGCAGGTCCGATGCACCGGCCATCTCGCCCGCGGCGGCCCGAGCGGCCTGGCCACGTGCGGCGGCCTGGATGTCGTCGATGGCGGCCAGCGCCCGGCGGAGCGCGCCGTCGAACAGGGCGTGCACGGCGAACGGGTCGTCGCCGACACGGGCGGAGTCGACGATGATCGGGTCGTACCCCAGGCCGCGGAAGTACGCGGTCAGGTCCTCGGCGGGGATGCGCGCCAGGATCGTCGGGTTCGCGATCTTCCAGCCGTTCAGGTTCAGGATCGGCAGCACGGCGCCGTCGGCCACCGGGTCGAGGAACGTGTGCGCCTGCCACGAGCCACTGAGCGGCCCGGTCTCGGCCTCGCCGTCGCCGACCACGCACGTCACGACCAGGTCCGGGTTGTCGAGCGCGGCGCCGTACGCGTGGGCCAGGGAGTACCCCAGCTCGCCGCCCTCGTTGATCGACCCCGGTGTCTCCGGCGCCGCGTGCGAGGGGATGCCGCCGGGGAACGAGAACTGGCGGAAGAACTGCTGCAGGGTCGTGCCCGGGTACAGCTCCTGCCACGTGCCGTCGAGCCAGGCGTTCGCGTTCATCGCCGGACCGCCGTGTCCGGGGCCGCAGATGTACAGCATCTGCCGCGCCGACGAGGCGATGAGCGCGTTGCAGTGCGCGTAGACCAGGTTGAGCGCGGGGGACGTGCCCCAGTGCCCGAGCAGGCGCGGCTTGACGTCGTCGGGCTCGATCGTGCGCGTCAACAGCGGGTTGTCCAGCAGGTAGATCTGCCCGACGGTGAGGTAGTTCGCCGCACGCCACCACGCGTCGATCGCGCGGATCCGGTCGGTGGTCGGCAGGTGCTCAGTGGCCATGCGCCCCACGGTACGGACGACGGCTCCGGACAGATCGGGAGAACTCCTTCCAATCCGTTCGGCGAGGGGTACCGAATCACCATCACAGGCCGGGAAACACCCGGAGCGCTCACCAGCCTCAACCAGCTGGTTCTCCACCCACATGCGGGGTGTGTTCGGCGTGCACACAGCAGATGCGCGTCGAGCGCGACAAGCAGAAGGACTCACTCATGCGCAAGTTCACCAAGACCACGGTCTCCCTCGCCGCTGCCGGCGCGATCATCCTGGGCGGTGCCGGGTTCGGCATCTCCG
>NZ_JBKFAJ010000010.1:0-85145 GCF_053345565.1 Microbacterium sp. M1A1_1b | reverse complement strand
CCGTGCGTCGCCCGCCCGCCCGCCCGCCCGCCGCCCGCACCGTGCGCCGCCGCCGCCCGCAGCGGTGCGCCCGGCGCCGCGCCGACGGGCGAGTGGGCGCGTCCACCGCACCGGCCGGACGGACTGGACTAGCCTCGAACGCGTGAACCACGACGAGGAGGCGCACGTGAGTGCTGGTACCCGCACCGAGACCGATTCCCTGGGCTCGAGGGAGGTGCCGGACGACGTCTACTGGGGCATCAACACGCTCCGCGCCCTCGAGAACTTCCCGATCACGAGCGTGCCGATCGCGGTCTACCCGGACCTGATCGAGGCGCTCGCGACCGTGAAGCAGGCGGCGGCCCGGGCGAATCGGGCCATCGGTGTCCTCGACGCCGAACGGGCCGAGGCGATCGACCGCGCGGCACAAGAGGTGCGCGACGGAGCCTTCCGCGACCAGTTCGTCGTCGACGTGGTACAGGGCGGTGCGGGCACCAGCACGAACATGAACACGAACGAGGTGCTCGCGAACCGGGCGCTGGAGATCCTCGGGCGCGTGAAGGGCGACTACGCGTACCTGCACCCGATCGACCACGTGAACCGCAGCCAGTCGACGAACGACACGTACCCCACCAGCGTCAAGATCGCGATGATCTTCGGCGTGCACCGGCTCATCGACCAGCTCGAGCAGCTGTCCGAGGCGTTCGCCGAACGGGGGCGCGCGTTCGCGGACGTGCTCAAGGTCGGTCGCACGCAGCTGCAGGACGCCGTGCCGATGACCCTCGGGCAGGAGTTCACCGGGTTCTCGCACACCATCCAGGAAGACGCGGTCCTGCTGCGCAAGGTCACGCCGCTGCTGGCGGAGATGAACCTCGGCGCGACCGCGATCGGCACCGGCATCACGGCCGACCCGCTCTACCGCGACGAAGTTCGCCGGCAGCTGCAAGAGGCGAGTGGCATCGACGTGGTCACGGCGCCGGACCTGATCGAGGCGACGAGCGACGCGGGGGCGTTCATGACGCTGTCCGCCGCGGTCAAGCGCAGCGCGGCCAAGCTGTCGAAGATCTGCAACGACCTGCGGCTGCTGGCCTCGGGTCCGCAGGCCGGCTTCGGCGAGATCACCCTGCCGGCACGCCAGGCCGGGTCCTCGATCATGCCGGGCAAGGTCAACCCGGTGATCCCCGAGGTCGTCAACCAGATCGCGTTCGCCGTGGCCGGTGCCGACACCACCGTGACGATGGCCGCCGAGTCCGGACAGCTGCAGCTCAACGCCTTCGAGCCGATCATCGCGCACTCGATCCTGCAGTCGCTGCAGTGGATGACCCGCGGCTGCGCGACCCTGCGCGAGCACTGCATCACGGGCATCGAGGCGAACGAGGCCAAGCTCGCGGCCCAGGTGGACACGAACGTCGGCGTCGTGACGGCCCTGACGCCCTACATCGGCTACGCGGCCGCGGCGTCGATCGCGCACACGGCGCTGACGACCTCGACGCCGATCTCGACGCTCGTCATCGCCGCCGGACTGATGGACGAGGACCAGGTGCAGCGCGTGCTGAGCCCCGCCAGGCTGTCGGGCATCGAACTCGCCACGGGAGCGATCCCGATCGTGACCGAGGCGATGCTGGACGCCGAGGCCAAGCGCCGCAGCTGAGCGGCGACGCCGCTGACGGGCAGGGCGGCCGCGGCTGACGTCGCTCTGCCGCCCCGGCTACCGCGGCAGCGGCGGCTCGTCGACACGCAGCTTGTCCGCGACCTCGCGCAGCTCGTCCTCGTCCGGCTGTTCGTCGCGGGGGAGTTCGAGCGCGGCGGTGCGGACCGCATGCGCCGCCGCGATGTCCGCGTCCCGCCAGCGGGCGAGCGTGAAGTTGCGGGTGACGTCGCGCAGCGGCAGACGGATCGACTCGTCGGCGTCGATCCCTGCGAGCAGCTGCCGCAGGCGGATCACCTCGGAGTCGAGCTCGCCGCCGACGACCAGCACGAAGTTCGAGATGTACAGGTACACGAGCAGCAGGATCGCGCCGCCCAGCCAGCCGTACGCCTTGTTGCCGCCGCCGACGGTCTCGACGTAGAGCGCGAACCCGAACGTGGCGATCGCCCACGCCGTGATCGCGAACGCCGCACCGGCCGACACCCACCGCAGCTGGGGCGTCCGGACGTTCGGGGTCGCGAAGTACAGCACGGCGACCATGACGACCAGGTCCGCCGCCAGCACCGGCCACTTGACGACGTTCCACAGGTCGTCGATCCACGTCGGCCATCCCATCTGCAGCACGATCGCGGCCGAGATCGTGGGGGTGCCGAGCAGGATCACGATCGCGATCGCCCCGCCGACCATGACGAGCAGTGTGACGAGCAGCATCATGCTGCGGAACTTCCAGATGCGCCGGCCCTCTTCGACCTCGTACGCGGTGTTCATCGCGCGGCCGAACGCGGTGGCGTACCCGGACAACGACCACAGCGTCAGGACGACCCCGGTCGCGAAGCCGAGCCACGGGTTGTCCAGGGTGAGCAGCTGCCGCAGCGGTTCCTCGAGGTGCGCAGCCGTCTCGGGCCGCACGATGAACCCGATCACCTGGATGATGTCGGTCAGGCTGTCGCCCTGTCGGTCGACGATCGCCAGCGCCGACACCACGGTCAGCGCCGCCGGGAACACCGTCAGCAGTGCGAAGAACGTCAACGAGGCCGCGGCATCCACGACCCGGTGCCGGATCACCGAGTGGTAGGTGCGACGCACCACCGCGCGGACCCCGGTCCGCTGGAGGTCCCGCACACTCGGTTCCGACATGTCGTCGAATCTACCGGCGCGGCGCGGTCCTGGTCCCCGCACCCTCCCGTTCGCCAAAGCGACAGTTCCCCGCGAACAGTCCGCGGCGATCTGTCGCTTTCGCGAACGGGTGGGCGCGTCGGACGCGCGATCCGTCGCCATGGCGCACGGAACGCGGACGGGAGGCGCGGGGCGGGCCCGACCCGCGCCTCCCGTCCGTCTCGGCGCGCCCACTGCGGCCACGCCGCCCGTCGCCGAGTCTCGGCCCGGCGGACAGTCTGCGGCGTTCGGACGCCGCGATCTGTCCGGTGGGCCGAGACTCGGCACGCGGACCAGACTGCCCGCGCTGCCCGCGCTGGCCGCGCTGGCCGCGCTGGCCGCGCTGGCCGCGCTGGCCGCGCTGGCCGCTGCGGCCACGCCGCCCGTCGTCGAGTCTCGGCGCGGCGGACAGTCTGCGGCGTCCGGAAGCCGCGATCTGTCCGGTGGGCCGAGACTCGGCGCGCGGAAGCCGGCCGGCCGTACCCCGCCCCAGCGGCTCAGTTGGCGTTCGGGTACAGAGCGTCGTAGCGGCGGAACGACGGCACCAGGCGCAGCAGCGTCGCGACCAGCCCGACGATCAGCACGCCGCCCAGGATCGGCGGGAAGGCGAAGCCCGCGGCCACCACCAGTCCGGCGTACAGGTCACCCAGCCGCGGCCCGCCGGTGACCACGACGATGAAGATCCCCTGCAGCCGCCCCCGCATGCCGTCCGGCGACGCCGCCTGCAGGATCGTGTTGCGGAACACCGAGCTGACGTTGTCGGCGCCACCGGCCAGCGCCAGGAACAGCGACGCGAGCGCCAGCGCCGGCAGGATCCCGCTGCTGAACGTCTCGCCCTGCCGACCGCCGAGCACGTGCGCCAGCGCGACGACCACCCCGAACGCGGCGATCGCGGCGCCGTAGACCGTGATCGCCCAGCCGACGGCCTCGCCCTGGCGGCGGACGTGTCCCAGCGGGCCGGAGAACACACTCGACAGCAGGGCACCGATCGCGTACGCCGCCGTGAGCGTGCCGACGGTGATGGCACCGCCGCCGATGACGAGCGCGCCGATCGCGGGGAACAGCACGCGCGGCTGCCCGAACGTCATCGCGATGATGTCGAGCACGAAGGTCATCGTGATGTTGCGTGACCGCCGCAGGAACTTCGCGCCCTCGATCAGCGAACCGAGCCCGGGGCGCAGGGCGCCGTGGTCGGCAGCCATCCGGGGGAGCGTGAAGACCCCGGCGAAGGCGAACGTGAACAGCACGACGTCGATCGTGTACGTGGGTGCGAAACCGACGCTCGCGATGAGCACGCCCGCGATCGCCGGTCCGACGGTCACCTGGAACCCGGACGCGATGCCGCCCAGGGCGCTCGCCGCGGGGAGCAGGTCGGTGCCGACCAGGCGCGGCACGATCGCCGAACGGGATGCGTTGCTCACCGTCGCGGCGACGGCGTTCACGGTGGCCAGCACGTACAACAGCGCCACGCTGTGCAGCCCGAGCCAGGCGTGCGTGGCGATGAGCGCCACCGCTGCCCAGGCGATGATCGAGGACACCAGCGCGACGGTGCGGCGGTCGAAGGCGTCGGCGAGCATCCCGCCGTACAGGCCCGCGACGATCATCGGCAGCAGCGCGATCACCCCGACCAGTGCGACCGCGAAGGTCGAGTTCGTGATGTCGTACACCTCGAGCCCGACGGCCACCGTGGTCATCTGCGTGCCGATGCCGGCGACCGCGGTGCCGGCCCAGAGCCGGGCGAACGCGGGGGACCGGCGGAGCGGGGTGAGGTCGGCGAACAGGCTGCGGCGCGGCGGTGCGGGGGTGGGTTGTGTCACGGTGGAACCATTCTGGTGCGTCCGGCCGCGACGCGCGCGACGGTGCCGGGGTCGATGCGCGATCGGGAGGCTCTGGTTGACTTGCCGACATGACTGACCTCAACAGCAAGCCCGAGTTCGACGCCCCCGAGGGCCCCGCCCCGACCGACCTGGTGATCACCGACATCGTCGAGGGCTCCGGCGACGAGGCGACCGCGGGTTCGACCGTCAAGGTGCACTACGCGGGCGTCGAGTACGAGACCGGCGAGGAGTTCGACAGCTCGTGGAACCGCGGCGAGCCGATCGACTTCCCGCTCGCGGCGCTCGTTCGCGGCTGGCAGGAGGGCATCCCCGGCATGAAGGTCGGCGGGCGTCGCAAGCTCGTCGTCCCGCCGGAGCTCGCCTACGGCCCTGCCGGTGGCGGCCACTTCCTGTCCGGCAAGACCCTGATCTTCGTCATCGACCTGCTCGGCGTCCGCTGATGCCGGCCGTCACCCCGGCTCCCACCGTCGAGCTGAACGACGGCCACCGGATGCCGCTGCTCGGCCTCGGCACCTACTCGCTCGACGGCGACGAGGGCACCCGGGCCGTGGGTGCGGCGATCGCGAGCGGCTACCGGCTGCTCGACACCGCGCTCAACTACGGCAACGAGGACGCCGTCGGCCGTGCCGTGCGCGACGCTGACGTGCCGCGTGACGAGCTCGTCGTCACGTCGAAGCTGCCCGGACGCCACCACGGCTACGACGAGGCGCACCGCTCGATCGACGAGACCCTGGCGAACCTCGGGCTCGACCACGTGGACCTGTACCTGATCCACTGGCCGAACCCGTCGGTCGACCGGTTCGTCGAGACGTGGAAGGCCTTCGTCGACCTGCGGGACAGCGGCAAGGTCCGCTCGATCGGCGTCTCGAACTTCACGCCCGAGCACCTCGACCGGATCATCGACGCCACCGGGGTCGCCCCGGCCGTCAACCAGGTCGAGCTGCACCCGTACTTCCCGCAGGCGGAACTCCGTCGGGTGCACGCCGAGCGGGGCATCGTCACCGAGAGCTGGAGCCCGCTGGCCAAGCGCTCGGAGCTGCTGACCGAGCGGCCGATCACCGACGCGGCCGCCGCGCACGGGGTCTCGCCCGGCCAGGTCGTGCTCCGCTGGCACACCCAGCTCGACGCGGTCCCGGTGCCGAAGTCCGGCGACGTCGACCGGCAGCGCGAGAACCTCGACGTGTTCGGGTTCACGCTGACCGACGACGAGGTCACGGCGATCTCGGGTCTCGAGCGCGGCCGCCTGTGGGACGGTGACCCGCTGACCCACGAGGAGATGTAGCGCTGACGCGCTGACGCGTCGGACGGGAGGCGCGGTGCCAGCTGGCACCGCGCCTCCTGACCGGTTCGGTGGGACTACACTGGATACCCCTGTCCCGAAGGGTTGCGTGTGTCCGAACCGACCGAGATCGACCGTGAGCGCGCGTACGTCGACGGGCTCTTCGCCCGCCTCGACGAGCTGACCGCCGAGGCCGAACAGCGACTCGCCGAGACCCGCCGTCAGGCGGTCGGTGGGAACCACCAGAGCCGCAGCGAGCGTGACGCGTTCGCCAAGCTCTACGAAGACACCATCCAGACGCTCGAGCGCGTGGGCGACCGGCTGGTGTTCGGGCGGCTCGAGGTCGCCGACCCGTCCGACGGCGAGAGCGCGTTCCGCTACATCGGCCGCGTCGGTCTGCGCGACGCCGAGCACCGGCCGCTGCTGCTGGACTGGCGCGTCCCCGGTGCCAGTGCCTTCTACCAGGCCACCGCCGCGCACCCGATGGGCATGCGCGCCCGCCGGCACCTGTCGCTCGAGGGCCGCAGGGTCGTGGGCGTCGAGGACGAGGTCTTCGACGCCACGCTCTACGACGACGAGCGCACCCACCTGCAGGGCGAGGGTGCACTGCTGGCTGCCGTCACCGCCGAGCGCACCGGGCGCATGACCGACATCGTCGCGACGATCCAGGGCGAGCAGGACCGCATCATCCGCTCCCCGCTCGAGGGCGTCCTCATCGTGCAGGGCGGCCCCGGCACCGGCAAGACCGCCGTCGCACTGCACCGCGCGGCCTACCTGCTGTACTCGTACCGCGAGCGCCTGCGGGGGTCGGGCGTGCTCGTCGTCGGGCCGTCTCCGGCCTTCCTGACCTACATCGAGCAGGTGCTGCCCTCGCTCGGCGAGACCGGTGTGGTGATGGCCTCGCTCGGGTCGCTGTACCCGGGCGTCCGGACGTCGACCCATGACCGCCGTGACGTCGCCGCGGTGAAGGGGTCCGGCGAGATGGCCGACCTGCTGCGCCGTGCCGTGCGGTCCCGCCAGGTCGTCCCGACCGAGCCCACCACGCTCGACGTCGAGGGCGAGCGTCTGGTCGTCCCGCCGCAGCTCGTCGCCGACGCGATGCACCGTGCGCAGGACCGGGGCAAGCCGCACAACGTCGCCCGCATCACGTTCAACAAGTCGGCGCTCGACGCGATGGTGAAGCTGCTGGCCGACCAGCTGCGCGAACGTGGCACGACCGTCGACGACGCCGACCTCAAGGTGCTGCGCGAGGACATCCGCTCGTCGTACGACGCCCGCGTGCTGCTCAACACCGCGTGGCTGCCACTGCCGGCCGAGAAGCTGCTCGAGGACCTGTACGCCCGACCGAACTGGCTCGCCTCGCTGACCCCGAACTGGTCCCCGGAGCGCCGAGCCCTGCTGACCCGCGAGCGGGGCGTGGGGTTCACGGTCGAAGACGTGCCGCTGCTCGACGAGGCCGCCGAACTCCTCGGCACCTTCGACCCCACGGGCGGTGCCGCCAAGCGCCAGGCGAAGGCCAGCCGCAACCGGGACATCGAGAACGCGCGCCAGGCCATCGAGAACATGGGCGTCGAGGGCATCGTGTCCGCCGAGCAGGTCGCCGGGGCCTTCGCCGAGGGCGGCGACCCCCGCACCACCGCCGAGCGGGCCGCCGAGGACCGCGAGTGGACCTACGGCCACATCGTCGTCGACGAGGCCCAGGAGCTCTCGCCCATGCAGTGGCGGGTGCTGGCGCGCCGCAACCCGCTGCGCTCGTTCACGATCGTCGGCGACATGGCGCAGGGTTCGTCGCCCGGGGCCGCGCGCACCTGGGACGACGTCATCGGGGCGCTTGCACGCCGCCGTCGGGGTCGCGCGCCGCAGGTCCCGCTCGCCCACCGGATCGAGGAGCTCACCGTCAACTACCGCACGCCGCGCTCGATCGTGCAGGCCGCGGGCGAGTTCGCCGCATCGGCGGGTCTGACCGTGACCGCCAACCAGGCCGTGCGCGACGGCGACCCGGTGGTGCGCCTGCGGGTGCCGCGTGCCGAGGTGCTCGACACCATCGCCCGCACGGTGGAGACGGAGCGCGCCCACATCGGCTCCGGCACCACCGGCGTGATCGTGCCGGAAGCCCAGGTCGAGGCCGTCCGGCGGCACCTGGCCGACACCGACTCGGACGTCCGGTCCCTCGGCGCGCCGCGGGCTGGTTCGGTCACGGTGCTGACCGGGGCCGACGCCAAGGGCCTGGAGTTCGACGGTGTCCTGCTGGTCAACCCGGTCGAGGTCGGCGCGGACGCGGCCCGAGCGGCCGCGGCCGTCTACGTGGCGATGACGCGCCCGACCCGTCGCCTGACGGTCATCGACGTCGACTGACGGCACGGCGCGAAGCCGTCGCCGGGGCGCTCCGAGGCCGTCGCCGGCGGTTCGCACCCCGTCGCGGACGTCGCGCCCCGTCGCACCGGGGCGCAACGTCCGGCAGGGGGTGCGATCCGCCGGCGCGCTCAGGCCGCGGCACCGGACGGGAGGCCCGCCCCACCGCCGTCAGGCCGGCTCGCCCTCCGCGCGCACCCGCTCCACGAGCGCGGCCCACTGGCCGTCCAGCTGGCTGCCCGGCACCCGGACGGTGGTGCGGGCGACGGTGATCGTCCACTCGAAGTCGTCGGGCACGGGCTGCGGGCGGACGGGCGGTTCGTCGGGCAGCCCGTCGACCAGGGTCGACCAGGCGTCGGGCTCGGCACACGACTCGGTGTCGATGCGCCAGCTCCGGGTCATGCCGGCGATCCCTCCGGTCCGGCGGACGACGATCTGCATGTGCCCGACGGTACGCGCAGTCCGTGCCCGGAGTTGCGCCCGGGTCAGGCCAGGACGCCGACGTCCTTCCATGCGGCACTGACGGCCTGGGACTCGCTGGACCCGGCACCGAACCGCGCGTCGGCCGCCGACACGGTGACGCGGGCGAACCCGGCGAAGTCGATCGACGCCGTCACCGCGGCCGAGGTCAGCGCGTCCCACCAGACAGCGCCGGCGCCCTCCCAGGCCTTCCCCCCGATGGCCGTCGCCGCCAGGAAGAAGGCGTGGTTCGGGATGCCCGAGTTCGTGTGCACCCCGCCGGCGTCGTCCGCGGTGTCGACGTACCCGGCCATCGTCGCCGGCTGTGGGTCTTTGCCCAGCACCGGGTCGTCGTACGCGGTGCCGGGGGCCTTCATGGAGCGGAGGGCCACACCGTGCACCGCGGGGGTGAACAGCCCCTCGCCGATGAGCCAGCTCGCCTTGTCGGCGGTCTGTCCCTTCGTGTACTGCGCGACGAGGGACCCGAACACGTCGCTGATCGACTCGTTCAGCGCCCCGGACTGCCCCTGGTAGGTCAGGTCGGCGGTGTACTGCGTGACGCCGTGGGTGAGCTCGTGCCCGATGACGTCGAGCGCGATCGTGAAGCGGGTGAAGACCTCACCGTCCCCGTCGCCGAACACCATGCGGCTGCCGTCCCAGTACGCGTTGTCGTAGTCCTGCCCGTAGTGCACCGTGGCGTCGAGCGGCAGACCGGCCCCGTCGATCGACACGCGCCCGAAGACGTCGAGCCAGAACGCGTGCGTCGCGCCCAGGCCGGCGTAGGCCTCGTCGACGGCGGCGTCACCGGTGTCGGGATCGCCCTCGGAGCGGACGAGCGTACCGGGCAGCGTGGTCGATCCGCGGGCATCCGAGATGCTGCGCTGCGGCGACCGGTCCGGTGCGGTGAGCCGCTGCGGGGCGACCCGGGCCTGGTGCTTGGGTGCCTGGACGACGTCGAGCGAGGCAAGCGCGGTGCGCGCGGCCGGGGTGGCGCGGGGGAACGCGTCGGACGGCGCGTCCGCGATGGCGCGCAGCAGGTACGGCGGGACGACGGATCGGAGCTGGGCGGCGGTCATGGTGCCCATGCAACCCCGGTGCACCGACATCGGGAGCCGACCCCGCGCTGCTGTGCGTGTTCTGTCACCCCTTGCGGTTCGCGACCAGTGCGAGCGCGTACGACTCCCACCACTGTCCGGCCGCCGGACCGCCGTTGCAGGTGCCGTCGCTCAGGCCGGGGGTCTTCACCCAGAGCAGGGCGTCGAGGCGCGAGGACCCGGCGGCCACGTGCGGGTCCTGGCCGAGGCCCGCACCGGACGGGTTGCACCAGGTGCCCTTCCACCCCTGACCGTTGCGCGAGACGTCGATGACGAAGTGCGGATCGCCCCCGATGGCGTCGGCGAGGTGGTCGGCGTAGGCGCGTTCCTGGTCGACGCGGTAGAAGTTCGACACGTTCGTGAAGAAGCCCTGCGTCTGGTCGACCCCGGCCTGCCGCAGCCACTTCGCCATCGTCGCGGTGGGCACCCGGTTCTCGTTGCCGCCGTCCAGGTACACCGTCAGGCCGTGCCCCGTCAGCGCGCCGACCGCCTTCCGCAGCAGGGGGAGCCGTGTGTCGGTCAGGCGCTTGCAGTTCTGGATCTGGGCGATCGCGTCGGGCTCGACGAGCACCACGGCGTGCGACCCGGCCATCGCCCTGACGGCCGAACGCACCCACGGCACGTACGCGGAGCGCTCCGTCCCTCCCTTGGAGTAGCTGCCGCAGTCGCGGTCGGGCACGGCGTACAGCACGAACACCGGCGTCTTGTCCTGTGCCTTCGCACTCGCCACGACGCGCTGGATCGTCTGCCGGGTCACCGTGGTCGAGGAGTTCGTCAGCCACGTCGCGATCGGCTGGTCTGCGATGACGGCGAGGCGGTCGGCCGTGTCGTCCTGCCCGTCGGCACGCGCGCTGGTCATGAACCGTGCGGCCTGGTTGTCGGCCGAGGGCTGTCGTGCGAGACCGCCCGGGAAGACCTGCGCCGGCGTGCGGCGCTCGGCGATCCGCCGACCGTCGGGTCCGGACGCGTTCGGCAGCCAGAGCGCGACCGCGGCGACGACCGCGACCACCACGACGGCGGCACCACCGATCCACAGCCACTGGCGGCGTGCACTCGTCCGTCGTGCGGGTGTCGGTGATGGTGTGTGCGTTCCGTGGTCCGGCATCGAGCGGTCCTCCCTGGTCTGACCGTGCTCCGTCGGCGCTGCCGGGCGGCCCTGTCCCGCCCTGCGCCCATGCTTCCACCCCGGGCGTGCACGGTGCCACCCCGTGCAGGTGATCCCACAGGTGGGGTGCCGGTCCCGCTCAGGCGCGCACCAGGTCCCGCGCAGGGCGCACCCCCACACTGTCCGGATGCTCCGGAAACTCCTGCTGCTCGCCGTGACGGCCGCCTACGCCTGGGTGATCTGGCGGATGACGCTGACGCCGCACGTGTTCTCGCACGCCGAGGACACGCTGGTGCTCCGGGCGCTGTCGTTCGCCCAACAGCTGCCCGGTGGCACGTGGCTGACCTACGACCGCACGGAGTTCCTGGCGAACATCGCGATGTTCGTGCCGGTCGGTGCCATCGCCGCGCTGTGGTTGCCCCGGCGCTGGTGGGCCGTCGCCGCGGTCATCGCCGTCGCCCTGTCCGCGGGCATCGAGCTCGCGCAGGCCGAACTGCTGCCGTACCGTGTCGCCGATCCCCGCGACGTGCTGGCGAACGGCCTGGGCGGGTTGCTCGGGGCCACGCTCGTCGGGCTCGTCCGCAGTCTGCTGCCGGTGCGTCGGAGCCTGCGGGCCAGGACCGTCTGAGACCCGCTGTTCTGGTAGAGTCTCCAGGTTGCCGTCGAACGGCCGCGGATCAAGAGCGCTCATGCATCCGGCATGGGCACCGCGCAACGGACACGTTCTCATCGAGAACAGAAGGGGATCACCATGGCACTTGATGCACAGGTCAAGCAGGAGATCATCGAGCAGTACGCGACCCACCCGGGCGACACCGGATCCCCCGAGGTCCAGGTCGCCGTTCTGACGCGTCGTATCAACGACCTGAACGAGCACCTCAAGGAGCACAAGCACGACCACCACTCGCGTCGTGGTCTGCTGCTCATGGTCGGCCAGCGTCGCCGCCTGCTCGGCTACCTCTCCGACGTCGACATCGCCCGCTACCGCACGCTCATCGAGCGTCTCGGCCTGCGCCGATGACGTCAGCGCCGCTGGTCGTCGTCTGACACCCGCTTGACCGAACGCCCCGGTCCTCCTCGTGAGGACCGGGGCGTTCTCGCGTTCGGGCGGGGGCGCGGGGGAATGGTTGCGGGGGCGCGCGGGTTCGGTAGGGTGTTCATGCAAACGCATTGAAAGATCGGACGTCACCATGACCACCATCGCCGTCGTCTCCGCCGGGCTCTCCGAGCCGTCGTCGACCCGCCTGCTCGCCGACCGTCTCGCCGAGTCCGCCGTCGCCGCCATCGAGCAGCAGCCAGGAGGCTCGGCTCGCGTCGTGCACGTCGACCTGCGTCCGCTGGCGCACGAGATCATCGACGCGATGCTCACCGGGTTCCAGGCGCCCGCGTTGGCCGCCGCGACGGCCGCGGTCGTCGAGGCGGACGCCCTGGTCTTCGTCACGCCGGTGTTCACCGCCGGCATGAGCGGCCTGGCGAAGTCCTTCCTCGACATCACGGACAAGGACGCCCTGCAGGACATGCCGGTCCTCATCGCGGCGACCGGGGGCACGGCACGCCACTCCCTGGCGATCGACCACGCCATCCGCCCCGTGTTCGCGTACCTGCGCGCGGCCGTCGTGCCGACCGGGGTGTTCGCGGCGACCGACGACTGGGGCACCCAGGGTGAGCAGGCGGCCCTGGACGGACGCATCCGCCGGGCCGGAGCCGACCTGGCCTGGGCGATCGGGGCCTCCCGTCGGGTCCCGCAGCAGGCGGACGCACTGCCCGAGGTGCGCGACTTCGCGAGCCTGCTGGGCGGGCTGGGCCACTAGCCCGACCGGTGCGAGGTCCGGCCTGGGTGCACGCTTGACGGCTCCGTGCGTGGTTGTTGCCAGGCACCAACCCGTCGACCTCGCACGATGCCGGGCAGGCCCCCGCTCAGTACCAGTGCGGGTTGACGCTCATCTCGTGGTTCCACGCACCGCACGGGGTGCCGTAGCTCGACTTGATGTAGGACAGGCCCCAGTTGATCTGCGTGTCCTGGTTCGTCAGCCAGTCGGCCCCGGCGGCGGACATCTTGCTCGCCGGCAGCGCCTGGGGGATGCCGTAGGCAAGACTCGACGAGTTCAGGGCGTTTGCGCGCCAGCCGGACTCCTGCGTCCAGAGCGACACCAGGCACCCGTACTGGTCGTCGCCCCAGCCGTAGTTGCCCAGGACGCTGCGGGCGTAGGCCTTCGCGCCGGCCGGGTCGACCGTCACGCCGCCGGTGTCCGGGAACGAACTGCCGGAGGACGCAGCACTCGCCTGCCTTCCCTGCTGGGCTGCGAGCGCCTGCTCCTGCGCCGCCGCCTGCGCCGCCCGGGCCTGCGCCGCTGCCTGCGCGGCGACGGCCTGACCCACGGCGTACTGCTGCTCGGCCTTCGCCGTCGTGTCCTTGAGTGACGCCAGCTGCGCGTAGAGCTCGTCGCTGTGGTCCTTCGTCGACGCGACGGCGGCATCGGCCTTCGCCTGGGCGGACTTCGCCGCTGTCGACCGGTCCTCGGCGGCCTGGGCCAGCCGTGCGCGTTCGGCCTCGGCCCGGGTGGCCTGGTCGTGCAGCGACGACGCGGTGCCGGCTGCGACGGAGGCATCGTCGAGGACACTCGTCCACGTGGTCGTCAGCTGGTCCATCGCGCCGAGCTGGTACAGCAGCTCGTCGGGGTCCTTCGCCGTGGCGATCCTCGTGGTCATCTGGTTGGTCGAGCCGTCGCGGTACAGGTTGGCGGCCAGCTGGCCGGCGCGCGTCTGCGCCCGCTGCGCGGTCTGCGCGGCCTGGTCGGCCTGGGCCTGGAGGCTCGTGGCGGTCTGGGCGGCCTCGCTGAGCTCGGCGTCGGCCTGGTCGGCCTTCGCGGCCGCGTCCAGCGCGACCTGTGACTTGCCTGCGGCGTCGGCCTGCACGGCCTTCAGCGCGTCCTGCACCTTCGACACCTCGGCCTGCTTGGCCTGCTCGTTGCCCTTGGCTGCCTGGACGTCCTGCCACGTGGGGTAGTCGGTCGCGCTGGCGGGGGAGGCGGTGACGGCGGGGACGACGAGCGCACCGAGGACGACGGCGGCCGCGACGAACGCGCGTCCGGAATGGCTTCGACGCATGCGGTCAGGCTAGCGAGGACACGCCCGTTCGCGACGAGCCTCGCCGTCGATTCACCGGCGACTGCTAAAGTCAGGGCGTCCGGGGACCGTTTCCCGTGACGACACACAACATCGCACGCAGACCGGCACGAAGCTGGTCATCGGTGGTGGCATGCGGGCCGAGGCGTCCCGACTGTTTCTACTGCTGGCCAGACATGCGTTCCGCGTCGTGGAGCGCACGTGCACGCGTGTGCCCGAGGCCGGGTCTGCTGCATCCAGAACACAAGGAGGCATCCTCTTGGAGGGTCCCGAGATCAAGTTCGCGGAAGCGATCATCGACAACGGTCGCTTCGGCACCAGGACGGTCCGGTTCGAGACCGGTCGTCTCGCGCAGCAGGCACAGGGTGCCGTCGCCGCGTACCTGGACGAAGAGACCATGCTGCTGTCGGCCACCAGCGCCGGCAAGCACCCGCGCGAGGGCTTCGACTTCTTCCCCCTGACGGTGGACGTCGAAGAGCGCTCGTACGCAGCCGGCAAGATCCCCGGTTCGTTCTTCCGCCGTGAGGGCCGCCCGAGCACCGAGGCGATCCTGGTCTGCCGTCTGATCGACCGGCCGCTGCGCCCGTCGTTCGTCGACGGCCTGCGCAACGAGGTCCAGATCGTCATCACCGTCCTGAGCATCGCTCCGGACGAGTTCTACGACGCGCTGGCGATCAACGCCGCCTCGGCATCGACGCAGATCTCCGGTCTGCCGTTCTCCGGCCCGATCGCCGGTGTGCGTCTGGCGCTCATCCCGGGCGCCAACGGCACCGACCAGTGGGTCGCGTTCCCCAAGGCATCGCAGCTCGCCGAGGCCGTCTTCGACCTCACCGTCGCGGGCCGTGTCGTCACGGACGAGGCCGGCAACCAGGACGTCGCGATCATGATGGTCGAGGCCGAGGCCACCGAGCACAGTTGGGACCTCATCCAGGGCGGCGCCACCAAGCCCGACGAGGCCGTCGTCGCCCAGGGCCTCGAAGCGGCGAAGCCGTTCCTCAAGGTCCTGGTCGAAGCACAGGCCAAGATGGCCGCGCAGTCGGCCAAGGAGATCCAGGACTACCCGGTCTTCCCGGCCTACGAGCCCGAGGTCTACGCCGCGGTCGAGTCCATCGCCCTCGGCGAACTCGGCGACGTGTACAAGATCGCCGGCAAGGTCGAGCGCCAGAACGCCGACGATGCCCTCAAGGCCCGCGTCAAGGACGCCATCGCGGCGAAGGTCTCCGCCGGTGAGCTGCCCGACAGCGCCAACGGCCAGGTCAGTGGCGCCTACAAGTCGGTCACGAAGAAGGTCGTCCGCGGCCGCATCCTGACCGAGCAGGTCCGCATGGACGGTCGCGGCCTCGCCGACATCCGTCCGCTCGACGCCGAGGTCGCCGTGATCCCGCGCGTCCACGGTTCCGCGATCTTCCAGCGCGGCGAGACGCAGATCCTCGGCGTCACCACGCTGAACATGCTCAAGATGGAGCAGCAGATCGACTCGCTGTCGCCCGTCACGAAGAAGCGCTACCTGCACCACTACAACTTCCCGCCCTACTCGACCGGTGAGACCGGCCGCGTGGGTTCGCCGAAGCGTCGCGAGATCGGGCACGGCTTCCTGGCCGAGCGCGCCCTCGTGCCGGTGCTGCCGTCGCGCGAGGAGTTCCCCTACGCGATCCGTCAGGTGTCCGAGGCGCTCAGCTCCAACGGTTCGACGTCGATGGGCTCCGTCTGCGCCTCGACCCTGTCGCTGCTCAACGCGGGTGTGCCCCTCAAGGCCCCCGTCGCCGGCATCGCGATGGGCCTGGTCTCCGACACCGTCGACGGTCAGACCCGCTACGCGGCGCTGACCGACATCCTCGGTGCCGAGGACGCCCTCGGTGACATGGACTTCAAGGTCGCCGGTACCTCGGAGTTCGTCACCGCGATCCAGCTCGACACCAAGCTCGACGGCATCCCGTCGTCCGTGCTCGACGCCGCGCTGAAGCAGGCCAAGGAAGCGCGCTCCGCGATCCTCGGTGTGCTGACCGAGGCGATCGACGCTCCCGACGAGATGGCGGACACCGCGCCGCGTGTCATCTCGGTGCAGATCCCCGTCGACAAGATCGGCGAGCTGATCGGCCCGAAGGGCAAGACGATCAACGGGATCCAGGACACCACCGGTGCCGACATCTCCATCGAGGACGACGGCACCGTGTACATCGGTGCCGTGGACGGTCCGTCGGCCGAGGCAGCGCGCCTGCAGGTCAACGCGATCGCCAACCCGACCAACCCGGAGATCGGGGACCAGTTCCTCGGCACCGTCGTGAAGATCGCCACGTTCGGCGCCTTCGTGTCGCTGCTGCCGGGTCGCGACGGTCTGCTGCACGTCTCCGAGGTCCGCAAGCTCGCCGGTGGCAAGCGTGTGGAGAACGTCGAGGACGTGCTCGGCGTCGGCCAGAAGGTCCTGGTCGAGGTCACCAAGGTCGACGACCGTGGCAAGCTCTCGCTCGCACCGGTCGTGGCGGACGAGGTCGACACCGCCGGTGGCGAGGGTCACACCTCGCACGCCGAGGCGCCGGCCGAGGGCTGAACGCCCCTCGCCTGACTGCACGAACGGCCGTCGCCCCTGGGGGCGGCGGCCGTTCCGCGTGTATGGGATGCCCTGACGGTCAGATCCGACTCGGAACGACACGATCGTCGTCGCACGACATCGACGGTGTCGTTCCGAGTCGGAGAGGGGCAGGACTTCAGGACCCCGGGGTCTCCTGTGTGCCCATGAGCTGTGCACGCCCGAGCAGGTGCTCGCGCAGCATGAAGCCGACGACCGCGGGGGTGGCGTCGGCCGGGACCTCGAGCACGGGGACGTCGAGCGCGCTCAGCGTGAAGAAGTACCGGTGTGCGCCGTGTCCGGCGGGCGGAGCGGCACCCAGGAAGGTGTCGGTGCCGAACTCGTTGCGGCGACGCATGGCCTCGGCGGGCAGCAGGGCGTCGTCCGTGCCGGCACCGGCGGGCAGCGAGGTCGCCGACCCGGGGATGTCGGACACGCTCCAGTGCCAGAAGCCGGAGCCGGTCGGTGCGTCGGGGTCGTACACGGTGAGCACGTAGCTCTGCGTGCCCTCGGGAGCACCGGACCACTCGAGTGCGGGGGAGCGGTCCTCGCCCCCGACGTCGGAACCGCGCGCCGAGGTCGGCAGCACGGCACCGTCGGTGAAGTCGGGGCTGGTCAGGGTGAAGGTGGGCACCTCGGGGAGGCGCCAGAGCGGGTCGTTGGCCATGTGCCCAGGCAACCACCCGTGCCCGGGCGGTGACCGGGAGGTCACCCAGGTGACCGGGGGACGGCCAGGAGGCACGGTGCGGGCCCGCACCGTGCCTCCTGTCCGTCAGGTGGTCGCGCTTCCGGCGACCCGGCGGATCAGGCGGGACCGGTCGCGCTGCCCGGGTTGCCGCTCGCGACGATCGGGCCGTTGACCCCCTCGGGGAAGAAGCCGCCCTTGTCGATCTGGTTCGGCGTCAGGAACACCACGTTGAGCACGCGCTCGGCGGTGCGACCGTAGGCCAGGGAGTTCGCATCGGTCGGGACGAAGTTGACCGCGCCCGTCGAGGTCGTGATCCCCTGGTCGTCGTCGGTCGGCCCGTCGAGCGAGTCACGGGCGTCGGAGATCTTGTTCGCCGGCACCTGCAGGCCCTTGTCGTACAGCTTCGAGCGGATGATGCCCGCGTGGTACGCCTCGACGGCCAGGATGCCCGCTGCCGCGCTCAGGTAGGTCTTGTTGGTGATGAGCGGAGCGGCACCCTTGTAGGCGGTGACGCCGACGTCCTCGAACACGTACGCACCGAGCAGGAAGAACTCCTCGCTGGCGAACGGGTCGAAGCTGCCGGTCGGACCGACCACGCCGGCGGCACGTGCTGCTGCCGTGAAGGCGTTCGTGAAGTCGATCTTCGGTCGGGCGACGGCGGCGCCGCCGAGCGCCGACCGGAGGAACGCGACGTGGGCTCGCTCGTCGTTGGCGATCTCGGTGGCGATGCCCCGGATGGCGGCGGTCTTGAACGGCACCTTGCTGCCACCGACGACCGGCCCCTGGGGGTCGATGCCGGTGATCATGCTGTCGGTCAGGCCGGTGCCGAACACGGCACGCAGGTAGAACTCGGCCTCGAGGTACTCCAGGTTGAGGGCGAAGTTGAGGATGGCGGCATCGGAGACGGCACCGTCCTCGGCGGGGGAGGCGGCGGCGCGGTCGCCGGTGAGCACCGACGAGCCGAGTGCGGCGATGCCAGCGGAGGCGCCGGCGACACCGGCGGCTGCGAAGAAGCGGCGTCGGTCGAGCGCGTTCTCAGCGCTGCGGTCGACGGCATGACGGATGAAGGCGTTGTCGAACATCGATGTCCTCGAGACGTGCTGGTTTGCACGGGACCCGGTCGACACAGCAGGGAGACAGATCGACCTGGCCGCGATCGGCGGGCTGGTCGATCGTGGGGGTGACGGTACCCCCGAACGGGTCACGCCACGAGGGGCAGCGCGTAAACAGGCCCGTGAACGTTCCGCGACGCGGCCAGCCGCAGATGCGGCAGGGCAGCCGCAGATCCGGTGGTTCAGCCGCAGATGCGGTGGTTCAGCCGGCGAGCACGCGGTCGGCGACACGTTGGAGCGCAGCCGTGGCCGCGATCGCGTCGCCCGCGTACGCGCCGGACATCGCTCCGTCGCGGGCGAGCATGAGCTCGTCGGCGCCGTCACCCGGCATCGGGTGCCCGGCTTCCTGCAGCAGGTCGCCGAGGCGCTCGGTGTACCAGTCGCGGTGCATCGCCACCACCTGACGGACGGGGCTGCGCGGGTCGTGGTACTCGGCGGCGGCGTTGAGGAACGCGCAGCCACGGAAGGCCGGGTCGTTGACGTCGGACACGAGCGATGCGACCCAGGCGCGGACGGCGTCCTGCGCATCCGATGCGCCGTCGACGACCTGCTCGAAGCGCTGCTGCACGCGTTCGTGCTGGGCGGTGACGTAGGCCAGGATCAGGTTGTCCTTGGATCCGTAGTGCTTGTAGAACGTCGCCTTCGTGACGCTCGCCTCGGAGATCAGGCGGTCGACGCCCACGCCGTGGATGCCCTCGTCGTAGAACAACCGCGACGCGGTCTCGAGGATGCGGACCTTCGCGCCGCCGGAGCGGGGAGCCGGGGGGAGGCTCGACCCGTCCGACGGCGCGGAGGCCGCAGTGCTCGTTCCAGGGAGACGCTGGACGGCCGGTTGGGGGGAATCGACCGTCACAGCGTGGCTCTCCTTGGGGTCATCGGCTCCGCGACTGAGTGGGGGGACTCGTGCCGCCGAGGACTGATGTCCCGAGCCACCGGATCGGTATCTAGGGGGGCTGCCGATCCGGTGAACCAACAGTACCACAAGGAGGACAGACAGACGAGTCGGTCTGTCCTCAAATCCTGTACCCCAGTTCGAGGTACGTCCGAAGGAGGTCTGAGCGCGGCGGCCAAACTGGAAGTCGGGGGTCGGATGATCAGTAGGCTCGACCGCGATGAACCACCCAGTGCCGTTGCCCCTCGAGGCCCCGGACACGTCGTTCCTGACGTCCGGAGGCTCCTTCGTCCGCCGAAGCGTGCTCCCGTCGGGCGTCCGCGTGCTGACCGAGGCGGTTCCGGCATCTCACTCCACGAGCATCGGGTACTGGGTCGGCGTCGGGTCCCGCGATGAACGTGCCGGCCAGTTCGGCTCCACGCACTTCCTCGAGCACCTGCTGTTCAAGGGCACGACCAGCCGGAGCGCACTCGACATCGCCGTCGCGTTCGACTCCGTCGGTGGCGAGCACAACGCCGCCACGGCCAAGGAGTACACGTGCTACTACGCACGGGTCCGTGACGCCGACGTCCCGATGGCCGTGCGGGTCATCGGGGACATGGTGACCGACTCGGTCCTCGAGCCCGCCGCGTTCGACATCGAGCGCGGCGTCATCCTCGAAGAGCTCGCGATGGCGGCCGACGACCCGGCGGACCTGGCCGGCGAGGCGTTCTTCGCCGCGGCGTTCGAGGGGCATGCGCTCGGTCGGCCCATCGGCGGCACCCCGGAGAGCATCCGCGCCGTCCAGCGCGACGAGGTGATGGCGCACTACGCCGAGCACTACGCGCCGAGCGGTCTGGTCATCACCGCCGCTGGTGCCGTCGACCACGACCAGTTCTGCGCCCTGGTCGACGAGGTCTTCGGCGGCGCATCGAAGGCGCGACCGGTGGCCCGACGAGTCGCGCAACCGGTGGCCGACCGCGCCGAGGAACGCCTGACGGTCGTGCACCGTCCCACCGAGCAGGTCAGCATGCTCCGCGGGTCGCAGGGACTCGACCTGCGCGACGACCGTCGGCCGGTGCTCAGCGTGTTGAACGCCGTGCTCGGCGGCGGGATGAGCTCGCGCCTGTTCCAAGAGGTGCGCGAGCGCCGGGGACTGGCCTATGCGGTGTCGTCCTTCGCGCCCGCCTACCTGGACAACGGTGCCTTCGGGGTCTATGCCGGGTGCGCGCCGGACAACGTCGCCGGGGTGATCGACATCATCGACGCCGAGTTCCGCAAGATGGCCGACGACGGCATCACCGACGACGAGCTCCGCCGGGCGAAGGGCCAGATCGAGGGTGCCGTCACGCTCTCGCTCGAGGACGCCGACGCCCGCATGACCCGGCTCGGCCGCGCCGAACTCGGGACCGGGGAGTTCACCGACCTGGACACCGCACTCGACCGCGTCGACCGTGTCACCACCGACGACGTCCTCGAGCTCGCGCGCGACCTGCTGACCCGACCGACCATCACCGCGGTCGTCGGCGACGTCGAGCGGGCGACGCTCGAAGCGGCGATCGGCACCGGCGGTCGGTGACGGACATGTCGCACTACCTCTACCTCGTGCGCCACGGCGAGCACCAGGACGCCGAGCACGGTCTGCGCGACGGCAAGCTGTCCGAGCGCGGCAAGCGCCAGTCGATGCTCATCGCTGACCGGCTGGGCGGGGTGCCGTTCGACGGCGTCTGGCACTCCCCGTTGGACGCGCCGAGCGAGACCGCGTCGTTCCTGGCACGGCGCCTGCCCGCGATCCAGCCCGAACCGTCGACGCTGCTGTTCGACTGCATCCCCTCCGGTCCGACGCCCGAGATGCCGACCGCGTACAAGAAGTTCTACGGCGGGATCACCGAAGAGGAGATCCTCGCCGGACAGGCCCAGATGGGCGATGCCGTGGCCGAGTGGTTCACGCCGTCGATCCAGGACCGCCACGACCTGATCATCACGCACAACGCCGTGATCGGGTGGTTCGTCCGCGAGGTCTTCCAAGCCCCCGAGTGGCGGTGGATGGGGACGAACGTCGCCCACACTGCGCTGACGGTCATCCGGATCCGGTCGGCCAAGCCCGCCGAGCTGGTCACGCTCAACGACACGGCGCACCTGCCGGTCGAGCTCCGGACCGGGCTGCCCGTCGAGCAGCCCCTGTAGCGGCGACCGACGTCCCTGGCCCGACGTACCTGGCCCGACGCACCTGGGCCGTCGGACCACCGGACGGCAGGCCCGTGGCGGGCCCGCCACGCGCCTCCGGTCCGTCAGTGGGTCGCGTCGGACGCGACCGGCTTGCGGTACCAGGCGGTCGCGTTCGGGTTGTCGTTGAAGGGTGCGATGCGCTCGTAGCCGCGGCTGCGGTACATCGCCGCCGCGGCGACCAGCGAGTCGTTCGTGTCGAGCACGATCGCCGTCGCGCCCATCGCCGCGCCCGCACGCTCGAGCTCGTCCATCACTGCGGTCGCCACCCCGCGACCGCGTCCGGCGGGCGCGACGAACACGTGCTTGACCTCGCACCGGACCTGGTCCCCGTCGTCCGCGATGCGCCGGAGCCCACCGCAGCCGACCGGGTCGTCACCGTCGTACGCCACCACGAACACGCCGTTCGGCGGGGTGAACTCGGCCGCCGGCGTGCGCTTGCGGGAGTAGGACCCCTGCGCGCTCGGGAACGTCGCCTCGCGCTCGTCCAGGTAGGCGTCGAGCAGCGCGTCGACCTCGGGCAGGTCGGCGGGCACGGTGCGGACGGTGACCGGAGTGCGATCGGTGGTCATGGGGCGATCCTAGGATGGGCGCATGGTCACTCCCGTCGCCGTCGTCGGCGCCACCGGTCGTCTCGGGGGCCTCGTGGCCTCCGTCGTGCAGGAACTGCCCGACTTCGAAATCGTGGCGCGGCTGTCGTCGAAGGACGCCGTGCACCGGGCCGACCCGTCCGTCTTCGCCGGGGCCGCGATCGTGGTCGACGTGACCGTGCCGGCGCTCAGCCCGGACATCGTCGCAGCGGCGCTCAGCAGCGGCGCGAACGTGCTGGTCGGCACCTCCGGGTGGTCGGCCTCGCGGCTCGCCGGCCTGCGGACCTCGCTCGCAGAGCGCCCCGACCAGGGCGTGCTGGTCGTGCCGAACTTCTCGATCGGCTCGGTGATCGGCACCCACCTGGCGACGATCGCCGCGCCGTGGTTCCCGTCCGTCGAGATCGTCGAGACGCACCACGCCGGCAAGATCGACTCGCCGTCGGGCACCGCCGTCCGCACCGCCGAGCTCGTGTCCGAGGCCCGCCGCGACGTCGGCCCCGTCGACGCGCCGCACGTCGACCAGCGCGCCCGGGGCCAGCAGGTGGCCAGTGTGCCGATCCACTCGCTGCGCCTGCCGGGCGTCAAGGCCGTGCAGGACGTCGTGCTGAGCGGCCCGGGCGAGGTCCTGACGATCCGCCACGACACCACCGACGACGCCGCGTACGCCCCCGGCATCCGTGCTGCGCTGGCTGCGCTCGGCGACCTGCGGGGTCTGTCCGTCGGGCTCGGCACCGTGATCGGGATCGGCTGACGTGGGGATCCGCTCGCCGTTCTGGGGCGCGGCGCTGATGGCGGTGCTGCTGCTGGTGTACATCGTGCTGATCGGGCAGCGGGCCGTGGCGTTCATCGCGACCGGGCTGGCCATCGGGATCGCGATCGGCATCGCGCTGGCCGTCATCGCCGTCATCGGGGTGCTGCTGCTCGTGCTGGAGTTCCGGTTCGGGCTGCGGATCACCCGCCTGGGCGCGCGACTCGAGCGCGAGGGCGCCACGCCGGACGACGTCGTCGAGGTCCGTCCGTCGGGCCGACCCACCCGCGCTGCGGCGGACGAGCTGTTCCCCGCGTACAAGGCCGCGGTCGAGGCCGCGCCCGACGACTGGCGGGCGTGGTTCCGGCTCGGGGTCGTGTACGACGCCGCCGGCGACCGCAAGCGGGCGCGGGCCGCGATGCGGACGGCGCTCGCGCACGCGCCGCGCGCTCCGCACGCGTGACGAGCGCGGCGCGCCGCCCGCGCTACAGGACCGCGTCGACGGCGTCCTCGGCGCGGGTGTACTGGAACGCGTAGCCCGACTCGAGCAGCTTCGTCGGCACCATCTGCTGGCTCGACAGCAGCATCTCGTCCGCGGCGTCACGCAGCAGCGCGCGGAGCGCGAACTCCGGCACCCGGAACAGGTACGGGCGGTGCAGGTCCTCGGCGACACGCTTGGTGATGCGCTCGGCCACGGCGGGCTCGGGTCCGGCCAGGTTCACCGGTCCGGAGACTCCCGGGGCGGCGGTGGCCAGGTGCACGATCGCACCGACCTCGTCCTGCAGTGCGATCCAGGGCCAGTGCTGCCCACCGGTGCCGAGGCGGCTGCCCAGGCCGAGCTTGGTCAGGGGCAGGAGGGGTGCGAGTGCGCCGCCACCCTCGCCGATCACGATGCCCGTGCGGAGCGTCACCACGCGGACGCCCTCGGGTGCGGCTGCGGCGGCGGCCTCCCACGCGACGCAGACGTCGGCCAGGAACCCGGTGCCGGCACCCGCGTCGTCCTGCAGCACGTCGGACGGACGGTCGCCGTAGATGCCGGACGCCGACCCGGACAGGAACAGCTTCGGTGGCGTGCTGGCGTGTCGCATGGCCTCGACCAGGGTGTCCGTGGCGTCCACGCGCGAGGAGCGGATCTCCTGCTTGTAGGTCTCGGTCCAGGGCAGCTTGGCGATGCTCGCCCCGGCCAGGTTGATGACCACGTCGGCGCCGTCGAGCACCGCCGGGTCGAGGGGCCGTCGCCCGGGCGCCCACCGGAACTCGGTGGGGGAGTGCGGCTCGCGGCGGACCAGGGTCGACACGTGGTGTCCGGCGTCGCGCAGGGCGCGTACCAGGGGGGTCCCGATGAACCCGGATGCTCCGGCGATCAGGATCGAGAGCGGCTGTTCGGTCATGGACCCAACGCTACTCAGCCACCGGCCGGGAGGCCCGGTGTGCGCCCGGTGGGCCCGGGTCGCCGATGCCGGTGGTCGCGTTTAGGCTCGTGGTCGTGACCGACACCGCCACCACCGTTGCCACGCCCTACGAAGACCTGCTGCGCCGGGTGCTGACCGAGGGGTCCCCGAAGGGCGACCGCACCGGCACCGGGACGCGCAGCCTGTTCGGCGCGCAGCTGCGCTACGACCTGTCGCAGGGGTTCCCGCTCATCACGACCAAGCGGGTGCACTTCAAGTCGATCGCGTACGAACTGCTCTGGTTCCTGCGCGGCGACGGCAACGCCACCTGGTTGCAGGAGCACGGCGTCCGCATCTGGAACGAGTGGGCCGACGCGTCCGGCGACCTCGGCCCGGTGTACGGCGTGCAGTGGCGCTCGTGGCCGACCCCGTCGGGCGAGCACGTCGACCAGATCGCCCAGGTCATCGACCAGATCCGCACGAACCCCGACTCCCGCCGGCTGATCGTGTCGGCGTGGAACGTCGCGGACATCCCGGACATGGCGCTCGCTCCGTGCCACGCGTTCTTCCAGTTCCACGTCAACGACGGCAAGCTCTCGTGCCAGCTCTACCAGCGCAGCGCGGACATGTTCCTCGGCGTGCCGTTCAACATCGCCTCGTACGCGTTGCTGACGCACATGATCGCGGCGCAGACCGGACTGCAGGTCGGTGACTTCGTGTGGACCGGCGGCGACTGCCACGTGTACGACAACCACGTCGAGCAGGTGCAGGAGCAGCTCTCGCGGGCGGCGTACCCGCTGCCCACGCTCGAGCTCGCCTCGCGCGACTCGATCGACGACTACCGGTACGAGGACTTCACCGTCGTCGGCTACCAGCACCACCCGGCGATCTCGGGCGCGGTCGCCGTCTGATGACCGACGCTGCCTGGTCCGAACCCGTCCGCGGTGTCGGCATGGTGTGGGCACGGTCGCCCCGTGGGGTCATCGGTGCCGACGGTGGGATGCCGTGGCACGTCCCCGAGGACCTGGCGCACTTCCGGCAGGTCACGGGCGACGCCACCGTGGTCATGGGTCGTCGGACCTGGGAGTCGTTGCCCGAGCGCTTCCGTCCGTTGCCGGGGCGCCGCAACGTCGTCCTGACCCGTGACGGGTCGTGGTCGGCCGACGGTGCACAGGTCGCGCCGGACCTGGCGACCGCGCTCGACACCGACCAGTCCCTGTGGGTGATGGGTGGCGGTCAGGTCTACGCCGCGGCGCTGCCGTTCGCCGACCGGGTGTCCGAGACGGTCATCGACCTCGACGTCACGGGGGACACCGTCGCACCCGACCTGGCGGCCGACCCCGACACCTGGCGGCTCGTCGACGACGGCGCCTGGCAGACCTCGCGCACGGGGACCCGGTACCGCTTCCGCGAGTGGCGCCGACGTGCGTGAACGGACCACCGTCCGCGCGGACGGGCGGGGTGCTGCCCATCCCCGGTACGCTGGTGGCCGTGTCCCAGCGTGAGAATCCCTTCGGCCAGGTCCTCGTCGCCCTCGTGACGCCGTTCACCGCCGACGGCGAGGTCGACTGGCCCGGTGTCGAGCAGCACATCGAGAACTGCATCACCGCCGGCGCCGACGGCATCGTCGTCACCGGCACCACGGGCGAGACGAGCACGCTGACGGACCCCGAGAAGCTCCGCCTGGTCGAGGTCGGCAAGTCCGTCGCCGCGGGCCGCGCGAAGATCATCACGGGCGGTGGCTCGAACGAGACCGCCCACGCGATGCAGCTGTACAAGCAGAGCGAGCGTGCTGGTGCGGACGGCGTGATGATCGTCACGCCGTACTACAACAAGCCGACCCAGGCCGGCGTGCTCACCCACTTCCGGATGATCGCCGACGCCACGGACCTGCCGGTGATCCTGTACGACATCCCCGGTCGCACGGGCATCCCGATCACGTACGACACCATCCTGCGGGCGTCGAAGCACCCGAACATCCTGGCCGTCAAGGACGCCAAGGGCGACTTCGCCGAGGTGTCCCGGGTGCTCAACAACACCGACCTCATGTACTTCTCCGGCGACGACACGAACGTGCTCCCGCACCTGTCGATCGGTGCCACCGGGCTGATCGGCGTGACGGCGAACATCACGAGCACGCCGTACCGCACCATCGTCGACGCGGTGAACGCGGGCGACCTGGCGACGGCCACGCGTGAGCACCAGCGGCTCGAGCCCCTGGTCCGCGCCGTCATGACCCACGTGCCGGGCACCGTCGCGGCGAAGTACATCCTGCACGGGCTCGGCCGCATCGGCAGCCCGCGCGTCCGCCTGCCGCTCGTCGGCCCCGAGGACTCCGAGGCGTACGCCATCGAGACCTCGCTCGAAGCGGTGCACGGCATCCCCGGCGCCGACTTCTCCAACTTCCGCCCCGACCGCAACGCGGCCGCCGGCGGTGCGCTTCCGAAGGTGCCAGGCACCACCCGTTGATCGACCGCGGTGCGCAGGACGCGCGCCGCCGAAGCAGTCAGGACCGAATGCCCACGCAAGTCTCCGAACCCCAGCCCCTCGAGCAGGGCACCCTCCGCGTCATCCCGATCGGCGGTCTCGGCGAGATCGGCCGCAACATGACCGTCTACGAGTACGAGGGCAAGCTCCTCATCGTCGACGCCGGCGTGCTGTTCCCCGAAGAGCACCAGCCGGGCGTGGACCTGATCCTGCCCGACTTCACGCCGATCCGCGGCCGTCTCGACGACGTGCTCGGCGTGGTGCTCACCCACGGCCACGAGGACCACATCGGCGCGGTGCCGTACCTGCTGAAGCTGCGGGACGACATCCCACTGATCGGCTCCACGCTGACCCTGGCGCTCGTCGAAGCGAAGCTCAAGGAACACCGGATCAAGCCGTACACGCTCGTCGTGGCCGAGGACCAGACCGAGCAGCTCGGCCCGTTCCACCTGGAGTTCGTCGCGGTCAACCACTCCATCCCCGACGCCCTCGCCGTCGCCATCACCACCCCCGCGGGGCGCGTGCTGCACACGGGCGACTTCAAGATGGACCAGCTGCCGCTCGACGACCGCATCACCGACCTGCGTGCCTTCGCGCGCCTGGGCGAGCAGGGCGTCGACCTGTTCCTGCCGGACTCGACGAACGCCGACGTCCCCGGCTTCACGGCCCCCGAGCGCGACATCGGCCCGGTGCTCGAGAACATCATCACGCGCGCCCGCAAGAAGGTCGTCGTCGCGAGCTTCTCGTCGCACGTGCACCGCGTGCAGCAGGTCCTCGACGCCGCCGCGGCCGCCAACCGCAAGGTCGCGTTCATGGGCCGCTCGATGATCCGCAACATGACGATCGCCGCCGAGCTCGGCTACCTGCGGGTGCCGGAGAACGTGCTGATCGACACCAAGAAGGCCAAGAACGTGCCGGACGACCAGATCGTCTACATGTCGACGGGGTCGCAGGGCGAGCCGATGGCCGTCCTGGCGCGCATGGCGAACCTCGAGCACCAGATCGAGATCGGCGAGGGCGACACCGTCATCCTGGCGTCCTCGCTCATCCCGGGCAACGAGAACGCCGTCTACCGCGTGATCGACGGCCTGACCAAGCTCGGCGCGAAGGTCGTGCACAAGGGCAACGCGAAGGTGCACGTCTCCGGACACGCCTCGGCCGGCGAGCTGCTGTACTGCTACAACATCCTGCGGCCGCGCAACGTCCTGCCCGTGCACGGTGAGCACCGCCACCTGTACGCCAACGCCGACCTGGCGATCCAGACCGGCGTCCCGCCGCGCAACGTCATCCTGGGCCAGGACGGCATCGTGGTCGACCTGAAGGACGGCGTCGTGAACGTCGCCGGACAGCTCGACATCGGGTACGTCTACGTCGACGGCTCGACCGTGGGCGAGATCACCGACGCCGACCTGAAGGACCGCCGCGTCCTGGCCGAAGAGGGCTTCATCTCCGTCTTCTGCGCGGTCGACTTCGCGACCGGTCAGTGCGTCATCGGCCCGGAGATCCAGTCCCGCGGCTTCGCCGAGGACGACTCGGTCTTCGACGACGTCCGACCGCAGATCGCCCGAGCGCTGGCCGACGCGGCCGGCAACGGCACCCGCGACGCGCACGCGTTCAGCCAGGTGGTCCGCCGGACCGTCGGTCGCTGGGTCAACACCAAGCACCGCCGCCGTCCGATGATCGTCCCGGTGATCATCGAGGCGTAGCGCCGGGCACGCAGCCCGACCCAGGAGGCCCGGTGCCGGTCCGTGACGGACCGGCACCGGGCCTCCTGGCCGTTCCGGGCGCCGGTGCGGCGGGGCTGCACGGCGTTGTCCCCAGGTGGCGTTATGGTCGTGCCCATGGCCGGAGGCACCAAGTCGACCTCGCGCTCGCGCGCGACCACGTCGTCCCGCACGAGTGGGGCGCGCGGAACGTCGCGCACCCAGGCCACCACGAAGAAGCTCCCGCAGGCGACGCCCGCGGTCGAGTTCGGCGGTCCGAACCCGCTCGTGACGGCCTGGCTGGGGATGGCGCACGGCGTCGGAGCGATGTTCCGGCTGCTCGGAAAAGAGTCGTTGGACAAGGACCAGCGCCGCGACGGCTTCCCGTTCTTCCTGTTCGTGCTGGCCATCGCCGGTGCGGTCGTCGAGTGGCTCAACCCGACCAACGTGGTGTCGATCGCGCTCGACGCGTACACGTTCGGTGGACTGTTCGGACGGCTGGCGTTCGCGCTGCCGGTGATCATGGTCGTGTTCGCGGGGTGGTTGTTCCGCCATCCGGCATCGGTGCACGACAACACCCGGATCGGGATCGGCCTGGGGCTGCTGCTCGTCTCGATCTCGTCGCTCTGCCACGTGTTCGGCGGGCAGCCCAGCGCGTCGGACGGCATGCCCGTGCTGGCCACCGCCGGCGGGGTGATCGGCTGGGTCGTCATCGGGTGGCTGGTGGCGGTCGCGACGCCGTGGATCGCCGTGCCGGTCGCCGTCGTCCTGCTCGTGCTCTCGCTGTTCATCATCACCAAGACGCCGCCGAACAAGCTCGGTCGACGCCTGCACGAGCTGTACGCCTACCTGTTCGGTGCGCCCGCTCCCGCCACCGACGACGTCTCCGAGGACGCGGCCGAGCCGACCACTCCCGCGCGTGGGCGCGGTCGGAAGAAGGACGCACCGGAGCTGCAGCTGTTCGACGACCTGGGCTTCGCGGACGGCGACCAGCCGGCCGACGACGCCGAGGGGCACATCCCGTGGTGGCGGCGCAACAAGTCCGGTCGTGAAGAAGACCCGGCGTACGACAGCCCGGTCATCCCCGAGTCCCCAGCTGCGGCAGCTCCGGTCGTCGCACCGTCCCCGAACCGTGGCGCCGCGGCGGGCCTGGTCGACCACACGCCGGCCGAGCCCGCGTCGCTGAACCTCAACGACTCGCTCGAGACCGAGGTCGCCGCCGACCTCGACCGCGCCGAACAGGCGCTCCGCGACTTCGGCGCACCCGTGCCGGACGACGCCACCCAGGTGATCCGTCCCGGGCGCGACGTGCCCGCGGTGGTCTCCCCGGCCCTCCCGGCGGACGTCGCCGAACCGGACCTGCCCGCGGCGGACGCCGTGCCGTCGGTCGACGACCCCTCGCGCCCCTACCGGCTGCCCGCGGCCACCACGCTGAGCGCCGGCACGCCGTCGGTCGCCCGCAGCCAGGCCAACGACGACATCGTCGCGGCGATCACGGGCGTGCTGACCGAGTTCAAGGTCGACGCCCGGGTCACCGGCTTCTCGCGTGGCCCGACCGTGACCCGGTACGAGATCGAACTCGGCCCGGGTGTCAAGGTCGAGCGGGTCACCGCGCTGTCGAAGAACCTGTCGTACGCGGTGGCGTCGAACGAGGTCCGGATCCTGTCGCCGATCCCGGGCAAGAGCGCCATCGGCGTCGAGATCCCGAACTCCGACCGCGAGATCGTGTCCCTGGGCGACGTGCTGCGGTCGAACGCGGCGACCAAGTCCAAGCACCCGATGACGATCGGTGTCGGCAAGGACGTCGAGGGCGGGTTCGTCGTGGCGAACCTGGCGAAGATGCCGCACCTGCTGGTGGCCGGCTCCACCGGCTCGGGCAAGTCGGTGTTCATCAACTCGATGATCACCTCGCTGCTCATGCGCGCGAAGCCGTCCGAGGTCCGCATGGTGCTCGTCGACCCGAAGCGGGTCGAGCTGTCGATCTACGCCGGCGTCCCGCACCTGATCACGCCCATCATCACGAACCCCAAGAAGGCGGCCGAAGCGCTGCAGTGGGTCGTGAAGGAGATGGACATGCGGTACGACGACCTGGCGTCGTTCGGGTTCCGCCACGTCGACGACTTCAACAAGGCGATCCAGAACAACGAGATCGTGCTGCCCGCAGGCAGCGAGCGCAAGCTCAAGCCGTACCCGTACCTGCTGGTCGTCGTGGACGAGCTGGCGGACCTGATGCTCGTCGCGCCGCGGGACGTCGAAGAGTCGATCGTCCGCATCACTCAGCTCGCCCGTGCCGCCGGCATCCACCTGGTGCTCGCGACGCAGCGGCCCTCGGTCGACGTCATCACCGGCCTGATCAAGGCCAACGTGCCGTCGCGGATCGCCTTCGCGGTCACGAGCGTCACCGACTCCCGCGTCATCCTCGACCAGCCCGGCGCCGACAAGCTCATCGGGCAGGGCGACGCGCTGTTCCTGCCGATGGGGTCGTCGAAGGCCGTCCGCGTTCAGGGCGCCTGGGTGCAGGAGAGCGAGGTCGCCGAGGTCGTCCAGCACGTCACCCGGCAGGCCCAGCCCGAGTACCGGCAGGACGTCGCCGCCGTGGTCGAGCGCAAGGAGATCGACGCCGACATCGGCGACGACCTCGAGCTGCTGCTCGCCGCCGTCGAGCAGGTCGTGTCGACGCAGTTCGGGTCGACGTCGATGCTCCAGCGCAAGCTCCGTGTCGGGTTCGCCAAGGCCGGACGGCTGATGGACCTGATGGAGTCGCGTGACATCGTCGGGCCGTCCGAGGGCTCCAAGGCCCGCGACGTGCTGGTCACCGCGGACCAGCTGCCGTCGGTGCTGGCCACCCTGCGCGGTGAGGAGCCCCCGGCACCGCCCGCTGCGCCGGTCGCTCCGGCGGGGTCGGCTGTTGCTTCCGGTCCGGCTTCCGCCCCGGCTGCCGCTGTTGCTTCCGCTCCGGACGACGACCGGTACGGCGCCGACCCGGTGGGCGACATGACACGAGGGTACGATCAGGTCGAGGACGAACCGGACGAGGACGCCTGGGGCCTCACCGGCAGGGAGTGATCGCAGATGACCGCCTCGGAAGGCACCACCAGCAAGCGGTTCCCGTGGCGCGGGCGACTCTTGCGCAAGGGGCCGGGTCCCGCGTCCACCGCGAACGTGGCGAACATCATCACCGTCATCCGCATCCTGATGGCGCCGCTGTTCTTCGTCCTGCTGCTGTCGGACGGCGGGCAGGACACGTCCGTCCGCATCTGGGCAGCCGTGATCTTCGTCGTGGCGATCGTCACCGACAGCGCCGACGGCATCATCGCCCGACGTCAGGACCTGGTGACGGACTTCGGCAAGCTCGTCGACCCGATCGCCGACAAGGTGCTCATCGGCGGCGCGCTCGTGGCGCTGTCGATCCTCGGCGAACTGCCCTGGTACGTCACCGTGCTCATCATGCTGCGCGAGATCGGCATCACGGTCTTCCGCTTCGCGGTGCTGTCCGACCGGGTGATCCCGGCCAGCCGTGGCGGCAAGATCAAGACCGTGCTGCAGGCCGTCGCCATCACGCTCGCGCTGTTCCCCTGGTGGGGCTTCGCCGGCGACGTCGCGCACTGGACGAACGGCATCCTGATGACCGCCGCCGTCGTCGCCACCCTGCTCAGCGGTGCCGACTACCTGTACCAGGCGGCGAAGCACAACCGGACCGCCACGTGAGCGGAGCGGACGCCGCTGTCCGCATCGCGCCACGCGTGGTGTCCGAACTGACCGTCCGCGGTGAATCCGTGGCGGTCGCCGAGTCACTCACCGGGGGACTGGTGGTCGCCGCGCTCGTGGCCGTGCCCGGCGCCAGCGCGGTCGTCCGCGGCGGGGTCGTGGCCTACGCCACCCCGGTCAAGGCGACGGTGCTCGGGGTGTCGGCGGCGCTGCTGGCCGCCAACGGGGCCGTGGACCCCGAGGTCGCGCGGCAGATGGCGTCCGGCGTGCGGACGGCCCTGGCGGTCGACGGCGTCCCCGCCACCTGGGGGATCAGCACCACCGGGGTGGCCGGACCGGACCCGCAGGACGGCAAGTCGGTGGGCACGGTGTTCGTCGGGATCGCCTCGGCGGACGGGGCGCAGGCCTTCGAACTGCACCTGGACGGCGACCGTGACGCAATCCGACAGGCCGTCGTCTCCGAACTGCTGGTACGACTGTCCGCCACGCTCGACGGTGGGGAATGACCCGCGTTACCGCTGGGTTACATCTCACGCAATCTCCAGCAGGACGGCAGCCCCAGTGGCTACCATGCTGCAACCGGCAACGATCCCGTTGTCGGACCCCGTTACGGTCATCCCGACCGACCGGGCCCGGAGACGACAGGAGAGGAGGAGTTCTCATGGTTCTCGTTCGTCAGGAAATCGGCGACGTTCTGCGGGACTTCCGCTTGCAGAAGGGCCGGACCCTCCGTCAGGTCGCGTCCAAGGCCAGTGTTGCGCTCGGGTACCTCAGCGAGGTCGAGCGTGGGCAGAAGGAAGCCAGCTCGGAGATCCTCGCGTCCGTCGCGGACGCGCTGGACACCCCGATCTCGACGATCATGCGCGAAGTGGGAGACCGTCTCGCCGTGGTCGAAGGACTGGTCCCCGTGCCGGACACGCTCCCGGACGAGCTCGTCGCCGAGTTCGACAACGACCTCGCGGTGCGCTGAACCGCATCGCTCACGAACGCCCCCGCCGGTCCGCCGGTGGGGGCGTTCTCGTGTCCGGGGCGTTCTCGTGTTCCGGGTGGTCGCGGTCGGTCTAGCCTTGTCGGATGCGCGTGAGTGAGTTCTGGCGAGCCGTGGACCAGGTGTTCGGCGAGGCCTACGGCGCCGTGGTGGCACGGGACGTCGTGCTCGAGGAGCTGGGCGGACGGTCGGCTGCCGAGGCCATCGCCGCGGGGATCGACACCCGCAAGGTCTGGGATGCCCTGTGCGACTCGCAGGACGTGCCGCCCGAGCGCCGACACGGCAAGGGCCTGCTCGAGCCACGGGACTGACCGGTCGGTCGAACGCACGCACGACGTGTCGCTCGAACGCGTGTTCGGCGTGTCGCTCGAACGCGTGTTCGACGGGTGGTACGTTCCTGCACATCGGAGTCCCTCGAGGAACTCGTCCACAGGCAGCGTGATCACCGGCAGACATGTCGGTGGCCGGCCCTAGGTTCGAAGCCATCGGGAGACACCCGGAGCCTTGTCCGGAAACCAGCAGCCCTGCACCATCGGCCGCTGGGGACCAGACAGCCTACAGGCGGCAGACCACGACCACGCAGGAGCACACCATGCCTTCACCCGCAGACCGCGAGAAGTCCCTCGAGACCGCCCTCGCCCAGATCGACCGGCAGTTCGGCAAGGGTGCAGTCATGCGCCTGGGCTCCGACGACCGCGCACCGGTCGCCGTCATCCCCACCGGTTCGGTCGCGCTGGACGTCGCCCTCGGCATCGGTGGGCTGCCGCGTGGCCGCATCATCGAGATCTACGGCCCGGAGTCCTCTGGTAAGACGACCCTGACGATCCACGCCATCGCCAACGCGCAGCGCAACGGGGGCATCGCGGCGTTCATCGACGCCGAGCACGCGCTCGACCCCGAGTACGCCAAGGCGCTCGGCGTGGACATCGACGCGCTCCTGGTCTCGCAGCCCGACACCGCCGAACAGGCCCTCGAGATCGCGGACATGCTGGTGCGCTCGGGCTCGATCGACCTGATCGTCATCGACTCCGTCGCGGCGCTCGTGCCCCGCGCCGAGATCGAGGGCGAGATGGGTGACTCCCACGTCGGCCTGCAGGCACGCCTGATGTCCCAGGCGCTCCGCAAGCTGGCCGGTGGGCTCAACCAGACGCAGACCACGATGATCTTCATCAACCAGCTGCGCGAGAAGATCGGTGTGTTCTTCGGCTCCCCGGAGACCACGTCCGGTGGTAAGGCGCTGAAGTTCTACGCGTCCGTCCGCCTCGACATCCGTCGCATCGAGACCCTGAAGACCGGCACCGACGCGGTGGGCAACCGCACGCGCGTCAAGGTCGTCAAGAACAAGATGGCGCCGCCCTTCAAGCAGGCCGAGTTCGACATCCTGTACGGCACGGGCATCTCGCGCGAGGGCTCGTTGCTCGACTTCGGTGTCGACCACAACATCGTCAAGAAGTCGGGTGCCTGGTACACCTACGACGGCGACCAGCTCGGGCAGGGCAAGGAGAACTCGCGTTCGTTCCTGATCCAGAACCCGGAGATCGCTGCCGAGATCGAGGGCAAGATCCTCGCCAAGCTCGGCGTCGGCGGGGCCAAGCCTGCTGCTGACGCGGCGCCGGTGGAGTCCATCGAGCCCAAGCTCGCCGCGCGCAAGGGCGCGTGAGCATCGACGACGACGCGGACCTCGCGCCGGTCACCGACCTGTTCGGTGCGCGGTCCCGTCGGGCTCGGGGTGCCGATCAACCGGCGACCCCGGCTGTGGACGACCCGGCCGACGCCGAGCCCACCGACGCGACGGCCAGCGGGTCCGGAGAACTCGACGCGGACGCTCCGGTGCCGGTGCGCCTGCACGGCCACCGCGAACCGTCGGAATGGGTCTCGCCCGTGGTCGGTGACGGCTCCGGTCGCAGTGCCCGCGCCGAGCAGTCCGGGTACGACGCCGACGACGAAGCACCCGCCCAGACGGCGTCGGTGTTCTCGATCGCCGGCGGCGACGAGATCGATCCCGCCGACGCGCCGCGTCCGCTCGACGAGCAACGTGCCGACGCCGAGCGGCTCAGCATGCGAGCCCTCGGACGCAAGGGCGTCAGCGAGTCCGAGATGCGCTCGACGCTCACCCGGAACGACCTCGACCCCGAGGTGGTGGAGCACGAGCTCGAGCGTCTGACCCGGGTCGGCCTGCTGGACGACGTCGCCCTCGCCACCGACCTGGTCGACCGACTGCACGACCGCAAGGGCCTGGGTCGTCAGGGTGTCGTGGCGGAACTCCGTCGCCGGGGCATCGACCAGGCCGCCATCGACGCCGCACTCGACGCCGCGGCCGACGACGATGACGACGAGTTCCTCCGGGCGATCGAGCTGGCGCAGAAGCGTGCCGGGCAGCTGCGGGGGCTCGACCGAGCGACGGCGGAACGGCGACTGTCGGGCTTCCTGATGCGCAAGGGCTACAACGGCGGCATCGTCCGGATCGCGGTCGAGCGCGCGCTCGACGGTGGCGGGCGGTCCCGCCCCGGTGGTGCGCGCGACCCCGTCCGGTTCGAGTAGCGGCGCAACCCGTCCGGGGCGCCTCGCCGACCTACACTGGGACGACCATGGCCACTGTCGACGCGCAGCCCCGCACCTACGAAGTCCGCACCCACGGGTGCCAGATGAACGTGCACGACTCGGAGCGTCTGAGCGGCTCGCTCCAGGCAGCGGGGTACGTCGCGGCCGACGGCACGCAGGCGGACGTCGTGGTGATCAACACCTGTGCGGTGCGCGAGAATGCCGACAACCGCCTGTACGGCAACCTCGGGCAGCTCGCCGGCGTCAAGCGCGACCACCCGGGCATGCAGATCGCCGTCGGCGGGTGCCTGGCGCAGAAGGACAAGGACGTCATCCTCGAGAAGGCGCCGTGGGTCGACGTCGTGTTCGGGACGCACAACATGGGATCGCTCCCGACGCTGCTGGAACGGGCCCGGCACAACGGTGAAGCGCAACTCGAGATCCTCGAGTCGCTCGATGTCTTCCCGTCGACCCTGCCGACCAAGCGCGACTCCACGCACAGCGGGTGGGTGTCGATCTCGGTCGGATGCAACAACACCTGCACGTTCTGCATCGTGCCCTCGCTGCGCGGCAAGGAGAAGGACCGCCGACCGGGCGACGTCCTCGCCGAGATCCAGACGCTCGTCGACGACGGCGCGATCGAGGTCACGCTGCTGGGCCAGAACGTCAATTCGTACGGCGTCGAGTTCGGCGACCGACAGGCCTTCGGCAAGCTGCTGCGCGCCACCGGGCAGATCGAGGGCCTGGAGCGCGTCCGGTTCACCAGCCCGCACCCCGCCGCGTTCACCGACGACGTCATCGACGCGATGGCCGAGACCCCGAACGTCATGCCCCAGCTGCACATGCCGCTGCAGTCCGGTTCGGACCGCGTGCTCAAGGCCATGCGAAGGAGCTACCGCAGCGAACGGTTCCTCGGCATCCTCGACCGGGTCCGCGCCGCCATCCCGCACGCGGCGATCTCCACCGACATCATCGTGGGGTTCCCGGGCGAGACCGAGCAGGACTTCGCGGACACCCTGCGCGTCGTCGAGCAGGCACGCTTCGCCTCGGCGTTCACCTTCCAGTACTCCATCCGTCCGGGCACGCCCGCGGCGACGATGGACGAGCAGCTGCCGAAGGCGATCGTGCAAGAACGGTACGAGCGGCTCACCGCGCTGCAGGAGCGCATCACGGCAGAAGAGAACGCGAAGCAGGTCGGCCGCACGGTCCAGGTCCTGGTGGCGAGCGGCGAGGGCCGCAAGGACGGCGCAACGGACCGTCTGTCAGGCCGGGCTGAGGACTCCCGGCTCGTGCACTTCACGGTGCCGGCCGGCTCGGACGTCCCACGCCCGGGGGACGTCGCCACGGTCGAGGTCACCCGCGCCGCGCCGCACTTCCTGATCGCCGACGCCGACGCTCCGCTCCGCATCCGCCGCACCCGCGCGGGTGAGGCCTGGGACCGCGCGCAGGCCGAGTCGTGCGGCGTTCCGACCCCGGCCGGGACGAGCGCTGGGCCGCAGCCAGTGTCACTCGGGCTGCCGTCGCTCCGCGTCGGCCGCTGATCCCGCGGTGCCGACCGACCAGCCGGGTCCGGCGCTCGTGCCCGACCCCGGTGCCGACCACGCGCCGCACGACCTGATCGCGATCGTCGGGTCGACGGGGACGGGCAAGTCCGACCTGGCGATCGCGGTGGCCGACCGGTACCGCCAGCACGGGCGGATGGCGGAGATCGTCAACGCCGACGCGATGCAGTTCTACCGCGGCATGGACATCGGCACGGCCAAGGTGCCACCGTCCGAGCGGCACGGCATCCCGCACCACCAGCTCGACGTGCTCGACGTCACCGACGAGGCGAGTGTCGCCGCCTACCAGCGGGATGCGCGGGCGACGATCGACCGCATCACGACGGACGGTGGCGTCGCGGTGCTGGTCGGGGGCAGCGGGCTGTACGTGTCGTCGGTGCTGTACGAGCTCGACTTCCCGGGGACCGACCCGGTGTTGCGCGCCGAACTCGAGCGGGAACACGACGAGCACGGGCCGAACGTCCTGCTCGCCCGTCTGCGGGAACTCGACCCGCAGGCCGCAGCGACGATCGACGCACGCAATCCGCGGCGGTTGATCCGCGCCGTCGAGATCGCGAGCCGATCGGACCGGGTCACCACGAGCCTCCCGTCCGCGCCGCACGCGTGGCGACCCGCAACGGTCCTGCGGCTGCACCGTGAACGTGAGCAGCTCGTCACCGCGCTGCACGCCCGCGCCGAACGCATGTTCGCCGAGGGCCTGGTCGACGAGGTGGCGGGACTGCGCGAGGTCGGCCTCGAGCAGGGTCGGACCGCGCGAGCAGCCATCGGGTACGCGCAGGCCCTCGAGGTCCTGCGTGGCACCGCGACCGTGGCGCAGGCGGTCGAGGCGACCGGCATCGCGACCCGCAAGTACGCGCGGCGACAGGTCTCCTGGTTCCGGCGGTACGCCGAGGCGCAGGTGCTCGACGTGACCGGCCACGACCGGGCCGACCTGACGGCGCTGGCCCGTAGGATCGTGCCGTGACCGAGCTGCACTTCACCAAGGGCCAGGGGACCGGCAACGACTTCGTCCTGTTCGCCGACCCCGACGCCACGGTCGACCTGACCCCAGAGCGCATCCGTGCGATCGCGGACCGGCACTTCGGTGTCGGGGCCGACGGCGTGATCCGCGCGGTGCGCTCCGACGCGATCCCCGAGGGGCGGGCGATCGTCGACCAGGACCCGTCCGCGACCTGGTTCATGGACTACCACAACGCCGACGGCACCGTCGCCGAGATGTGTGGCAACGGCATCCGGGTCTTCGCCCGCTACCTGACCGAATCCGGCCTGGTCGACCTGCAGCCCGGCGAGACCCTGTCGGTCGGCAGCCGCAAGGGCATCGTCGACGTGCAGCGGCAGGCGAACGGCTTCGCGGCCGACCTGGGGCGGTGGGGACTCGGCATCGAGGGTGGTGGCGCGTCCGACGTGCTCGTCCGCGCCAAGGCCCTGGATCGCGCTCGGCCGGGCCTGGGGATCGACGTGGGCAACCCGCACGTCGTCGTGGCCGTCGCGTCCGACGACGAACTCGCCGGGATCGACCTGACCTACGTGCCGGTGCTCGACCCGGCGCCCGCGGCCGGAGCGAACGTCGAGTTCGTCCTGCCCGGTGACCCGCTCGTGCAGGACGGCGTGGGGCAGATCACGATGCGGGTGCACGAGCGCGGCAGTGGCGAGACCCTGTCGTGCGGGACCGGAGCGGTGGCGGCAGCGCTCGCGACGCGGCACTGGGCCGGAGCGTCGGCGCCCGACACCTGGCGGGTGCGTGTGCCGGGCGGGGTCGTCACGGTGCGCATGTTCGCGGCCGAGGACGGCGAGCACGTCTCGTTGGCCGGGCCGGCCGAGCTGGTGTTCTCGGGCGACCTGACGGTCTGAGGCGCGGCGCCGCGCCGTGGCGCGCCCAGCCTCGCGGGGCGGGGTCGCCCGCTGGCGCGGGGTGCGTTCGCACAACGGGAATCACCCCGCACCACGTGATCGCGTGGTGCCGCTTGCTTTCGGTTGTGCGGACGGCGGGCCGCCGGCGCGCGGGAGGCTCGGGGTGCGTCAGCGACGTCGGTGACGGTGGCCGGCCGCTCGGCTACTCGGCCGTGCGGTGCACGCGCAGGACGCGGAAGCCCTTGTCCGTCGTCGCGCGGGTGACGTGGAACGACGACCCGAGCGAGTCGTACAGCCACCGCTGCAACGAGTCCCCGCCGAGGTCCTTCGACACGACCAGCCAGGCATCACCATCGACTTCGAGCCGTGGCAACCAGGTCGTCAGGATGTCGTGCAGTTCGTCCTTGCCCACGCGGATGGGCGGGTTCGACCAGATCGTGCGGAAGCGCAGGTCGGCTGGTACGTCGCCGGGCAGCGCGATCGACACGTTCGGTGTCTGGGCCACGTCGGCGTTGTGCCGGGCGAGGTCGAGGACGCGCTCGTTGACGTCCACGCCCCACACGGTGGCGTCCGGGGAGAGCAGTCCCATCGTGATCGCGATGGGCCCCCAGCCGCAGCCCACGTCGAGCAGCGCGCCGTCGGGCGCCGGTGGCGGCACGGAGCCCAACAGCACCCGGGTGCCGCGGTCGACACCGTCCGGGCTGAAGACCCCGGCTGCGGTGGTGAGCGACAGCGTGCGACCGGCCAGGGTGACCGTGATCTGGCGCGGGCGCGCCGGGCTCTCCGGGGTGGCCGAGAAGTAGTGGTCGTTCGCCATGGAAGAACCGTACCGGCAGACCCGTGTGTCCCGGCGGCGCCGGAGGTACCCTGTGGAAAGCATGACGGAACCCAACAACCCAGCTGAAGGCGACGGCGTCGTCGAGCGTGTGCTGCGCAACGCCGACTCGCGAGCCAGCTCGTCCATCTTCGCGCCGGCACAGGCGATCCAGACCCGCTCGGTCGACGAGCAGGGCTGGGCCGGTGACGGCGACCAGTACGACCGAGAGGACCGCGCGGCGCTGCGGCGGGTCGCCGGTCTCTCCACCGAACTCGAGGACGTCACCGAGGTCGAGTACCGGCAACTCCGGCTCGAACAGGTCGTCCTGATCGGCGTGTACGCCCAGGGCGACGCGGCCGATGCCGAGAACTCCCTGCGCGAGCTGTCCGCGCTGGCCGAGACCGCGGGTGCCGTGGTGCTCGACGGGCTGCTGCAGCGCCGACCGCACCCCGATCCCTCGACCTACCTGGGCAAGGGCAAGGCCGAAGAGCTCGCGATGGTCGTCAAGGCCACCGGAGCCGACACCGTGATCGCCGACACCGAGCTCGCCCCGTCGCAGCGGCGCTCGCTCGAGGACGTCGTCAAGGTCAAGGTGATCGACCGCACGGCCGTGATCCTCGACATCTTCAGCCAGCACGCCACGTCGCGCGAGGGCAAGGCCCAGGTCGAACTCGCCCAGCTCGAGTACCTGCTGCCGCGCCTGCGTGGTTGGGGTGAATCGATGTCCCGGCAGGCCGGTGGCCAGGTCTCCGGCGGTGCTGGCATGGGCTCGCGCGGTCCCGGTGAGACGAAGATCGAACTCGACCGTCGTCGCATCCACACGCGCATGTCCAAGCTCCGCCGTCAGATCGCCGGGTTCCGCCCCGCGCGTGAGGCCAAGCGGGCCGACCGACACCGCAACGAGGTGCCGAGCGTCGCGATCGCCGGGTACACCAACGCGGGCAAGTCCTCGTTGCTGAACCGACTGACCAGCGCGGGCGTCCTCGTGCAGAACCAGCTGTTCGCCACCCTCGACGCGACGGTCCGCCGGACCGAGAGCACCAAGGGCCGCGAGTTCACGTTCGTCGACACCGTCGGCTTCGTCCGGAACCTGCCGCACCAGCTGGTCGAGGCATTCCGCTCCACGCTCGAAGAGGTCGGCGAGTCCGACGTCATCGTGCACGTGGTCGACGGCTCACACCCCGACCCCGCGGCGCAGCTGGCGACCGTGCGCGAGGTGATCGGCGACGTCGGTGCCCGTGACATCCCGGAGATCGTCGCGTTCAACAAGGCCGACCTGATCGACGACGCGCAGCGCATGGTGCTCGTCGGCCTGGCTCCGGACGCCGTCTTCGTGTCGGCGCGCACGGGCGAGGGCATCGGCGACCTGCTCGCCGCGATCGAGGCGAAGCTGCCCGAACCGGACGTCGAGCTGACCGTCGTGGTGCCCTACGACCGCGGCGACCTGGTCTCGCACCTGCACGACACCGGCGCGGTCGAGTCCGTCGACTACGTCGAAGACGGCACCCGGATGCACGTCCGCGTGTTCCAGCGGCAGGTCGCCGAGCTCGACCCCTACGTGGTCGCGCCAGCCGTGTCCGCCTAGCGCCCAGCCACACGACGAAGGCCCCCTCGCAGCGCGCGAGGGGGCCTTCGTGATGTGCGGGTCAGAGCGAGCGGAGAACCGCGACGACCTTGCCGAGGACGGTTGCCGCGTCGCCGAGGATCGGCTCGAACGCGGTGTTGCGGGGGAGCAGCCAGGTGTGGCCGTCGCGCTGGCGGAAGACCTTGACGGTGGCTTCCTCGTCGAGCATCGCCGCGACGACGTCACCGTTCTCGGCCGTCTGCTGTGAACGGACGACGACCCAGTCGCCGTCGCAGATCGCGGCGTCGATCATCGACTCGCCGACGACCTTGAGCATGAAGAGGTCACCGGAGCCGACCAGCTGTCGGGGGAGCGGGATGAGCTCGTCGACGTGCTGCTCGGCCGTGATCGGCACACCGGCGGCGATCCGTCCGACGAGCGGCACGAGCGTCGTGGTGTCGACGTCCGGGCCGTCGATGTCGGCCGAGGGCTCGTCGACCAGGACCTCGAGCGCACGGGGCCGGTTCGGGTCGCGGCGGATCCATCCGCCGAGCTCGAGCTGGCCGAGCTGGTGGGACACGCTCGACAGCGACGACAGTCCGGCGGCATCGCCGATCTCGCGCATGCTCGGCGGGTAGCCCCGGCTCGCGATGGAGGCGCGGATCGCATCGAGGATCGCCTGCTGCTTCGCGGTGAGCGGTTTCTGGACCCGCAGTTCGTCCGCCACGTCGTCTCGCCTCCTGGTCGGGACGCAGCGCTGCGGGAATGTCGGTGGTCCCCGCCAGGCTTGTCCCAGTTGGTCGAAACAGTATCCGACTGCACTGTGCCGGACAAACACCTGTTCGAGCGTGTCGCACGAAAACTCCCCAGAAATGTCTCCCGAGGACTTGTGCGACCTGATGTTCGAACGTATGTTCGGTACAGCGGTTCGGAACGTGGTTTCGGCGCGGTGTTCACGCAGACGCAGTTCATGCAGACGCAGTGTCCATCTCGAAATGACGTCCACCTCGACACGGAAGGCACCAACGACATGAGCACCATCGCACTTGCATCCATGCAGGACGCTCCTCGCGTCGTCCGCACCCGCCTGCGCCTGACCCGGCGCGGCCGCATCGTCCTGACCACGCTCGCCGCGCTCCCGCTCCTGGTGGTCGTCGCGCTGTTCGCCCTGAACGGCGGTCAGGCCTCGGCCGGCAACACCGCCGGGCACAGCGACTTCCAGACGGTGACCATCCAGCCGGGCGAGACCCTCTGGCAGCTCGCCGAGCAGACCGCGCCCAACGCCGACCCGCGCGACTTCGTGCAGGACGTCATCAGTCTCAACGCCCTCGACGGCTCGGGGCTGCAGGCCGGCGAGCAGATCGCCATCCCGACGCAGTACACCGACGCCAGGTGACGGTGTGCCCGGGGCGCACCCGGGCACCGTCCGGACGGCCGGTCATCGCGCAGGGCAACCGCTCTACGATGGATCGGTGGCATTCACGCTCGAAGACCTCCCCATCCGAGACGACCTGCGCGGTCTGAGCCCCTACGGCGCTCCGCAGAAGCACGTCCGCGTGCAGCTCAACGTCAACGAGAACACCCATCCGGTGCCACAGGACGTCGCCGAGGACATCCTCGCGTCGATCCGCCAGGCGCTCGCCACCGTGAACCGCTACCCGGACCGCGAGTTCACCGAGCTCCGGCAGGCGCTTGCGGGCTACCTCAGCCGCGATCTGTCGACCGGCGCGTTGGCAGCCGAGCAGATCTGGGCGGCCAACGGGTCCAACGAGGTCATCCAGCAGCTGTTGCAGGCGTTCGGTGGTCCCGGGCGCAGCGTCCTCGGCTTCCCGCCCACCTACTCGATGCACTCGATCATCGCGTCGGGCACCGGCACACGCTGGATCGCTGCCGAACGTGACGCCGACTTCCGGATCTCGCCGGAGACAGCCGCCGCGGCCGTTCGCCAGCACCAGCCCGACCTGGTGTTCCTGTGCGGGCCGAACAACCCGACGGGGACGCCCCTCGACCTCGCGACGATCCAGGCCGTGTACGACGCCACGGACGGCATCGTGATGGTGGACGAGGCCTACGCGGAGTTCATGCCCGTGGGGCAGCCCTCCGCGCTGACCCTGCTGCCGGGCCGCGAGCGTCTCGTGGTCTCGCGCACGATGAGCAAGGCGTTCGCGTTCGCCGGCGCCCGCGTCGGCTACCTGGCGGCGCACCCCGCCGTGGTGGACGCGCTGCGCCTGGTCCGCCTGCCGTACCACCTGTCCGCGCTGACCCAGGCCGCCGCGGTCGCCGCGCTGCGCCACGCGCCGGCGATGCTCGCGATGGTCGACGACATCCGCACGCAGCGCGACCGCATGGTCACCGAACTGCGCGCCATGGGGTACACCCCGCACGACACGTGGTCGAACTTCGTGCTGTTCGGTGGCGTGGCCGACCCGCACGCGGCGTTCGAGTCGTTGCTCGAGCAGGACGTCATCATCCGCGACCTCGGCATCCCGAACCACCTGCGCGTGAGTGCGGGCACCGAGGCCGAGACCACGGCGTTCCTCGACGCCATGCGCCGAGTCGCCGTGGAACAGCCGCCGGTTAGGGTTGCAGCATGACCGCGCGCACCGCCACGATCAGCCGCTCGACCAGCGAGTCGAGCGTCGAACTCGAGCTCGACCTCGACGGCACCGGCTCGTCCGACATCGACACGAGCGTGCCGTTCTTCGACCACATGCTCACGGCCTTCAGCAAGCACTCGCTGATCGACCTGCGGGTGAAGTCGACCGGGGACACCGACATCGACGTGCACCACACGGTCGAGGACACCGGCATCGTGCTCGGACAGGCGCTGAAGCAGGCCCTCGGCGACCGGTCCGGCATCGGCCGCTACGGTGACGCGCTCGTCCCGCTCGACGAAGCCCTGGCCCAGGCCGTCGTCGACGTGTCCGGTCGCCCGTACCTGGTGCACTCCGGTGAGCCCGCAGGGTTCGAGTTCCACCGCATCGGCGGCCACTTCACCGGGTCGATGGTGCGCCACGTGTTCGAGGCGATCACGGTCAACGCGGGCATCACGGTGCACGTCCGCGTGCTCGAGGGCCGCGACCCGCACCACATCGCCGAGGCCGAGTTCAAGGCGTTCGCCCGGGCGATGCGTCGCGCCGTCGAGCTCGACCCGCGCGTCGACGGCATCCCGTCGACCAAGGGCGCCCTGTGAGCGGCACCCCGAAGGTCGTCGTCCTCGACTACGGCTCCGGCAACGTGCACTCCGCGGCCAAGGCGCTCGAGCGTGCGGGCGCCGAGGTCACACTGACGTCGGACAAGCGCGCGGCGCTCGAGGCCGACGGGCTGCTGGTCCCCGGCGTCGGGGCCTTCGCGGCCGTCGTCGACCAGCTCGAGCAGGTGCGTGGTGACGAGATCGTCGACCACCGTCTGGCAGGCGGGCGCCCGGTGCTCGGCATCTGCGTCGGCATGCAGGTGCTCTTCGCCCGCGGGCTCGAGCGGGGTGCGGACGTCGAGGGCCTGGGGCAGTGGCCCGGCACGGTCGAGCAGCTGCAGGCCGATGTGCTGCCCCACATGGGGTGGAACACGGTCGAGCCGCCGTCCGACACCGTGCTGTTCGACGGTCTGCAGGACGAACGGTTCTACTTCGTGCACTCCTACGGGGTCACCGACTTCCCGCTCGAGGCGTACGGACCCTTCCGAGCGCCGCAGCTGACCTGGGCCGAACACGGGCAGCGGTTCGTGGCGGCGGTCGAGAACGGGCCGCTGACGGCGACGCAGTTCCACCCGGAGAAGTCCGGGGAACCCGGCATCCAGCTGCTCCGCAACTGGGTCCGCTCCCTCTGACCCGCCGCGACCAGCACCGCACCCGACCGGCACCGGCGCCGGACCCGACCAGCACCGGCACCGGCACCGGACCCGACCGGCACCGGACCCGACCAGCACCGCACCCGACCGGCACCGAACCCGACCAGCCACCGGGCGCACCCCGCGCGGCCGACCCGCACCGGGCCTCCAGACCGACCGTGAACCAGCCACAGAACCGACAGGACCATGACCGACCTGACCTCGACCCCGCCCCTCGTCCTGCTGCCCGCGATCGACGTCGTCGACGGCCAGGCCGTGCGCCTGACCCAGGGCGAGGCCGGCAGTGAGACCGGCTACGGCGACCCGGTCGCCGCGGCGCGCGCCTGGCGCGACCAGGGGGCCGAGTGGATCCACCTGGTCGACCTCGACGCCGCGTTCGGCCGGGGCGACAACCGCCGGGTGATCGCGCATGCCATCGACGAGGTCGAGGGCGTGCAGGTCGAGCTGTCGGGCGGCATCCGCGACGACGCCGCGCTCGAAGCGGCACTGGCGACCGGCGCTGCCCGTGTGAACCTCGGCACCGCGGCGCTCGAGGACCCCGAGTGGGCCGCCCGCGTGATCGGCGAGTACGGCGTGCAGATCGCGGTCGGGCTCGACGTACGTGGCACGACGCTCGCAGCCCGCGGCTGGACCGAGGACGGCGGCGACCTGTGGGAGGTACTCGACCGGCTCGAAGCCGCGGGCTGCGCCCGGTACGTCGTCACGGACGTCACGAAGGACGGCACGCTGCAGGGCCCGAACGTCGAGCTGCTGCGCCAGGTGTGCGACCGGACGGACCAGCCCGTGGTGGCCTCCGGCGGCATCTCGACGCTCGACGACCTGGTGGCGCTCCGCGCACTCGTGCCGCACGGGCTCGAGGGCGCGATCATCGGCAAGGCACTGTACTCGGGCGCCTTCACACTGCCGGCCGCGCTCGACGTCGCGTCGGCCTAGGCATCGGCGTCGGCACGGTGGCAGGCATCTCGAACGGTCGTGGCGGCGGGCCCGACGAACACGAGTACGCGCACGACCCGGTCCACGGTGCGGACTCGGCGGGTTTCCCGTGGGCCGGACGGACCTTCGACAGCCACGACGACGCGTTCGCGGACGACGACGGTCTGGCGGACCCCGCGGTCCTGGCGGCCGTCGCCGCGCTGCCGTCCGGTGCCTCGCAGGGCGCCGTGCTCGCCGCGCTGACCAGCGCGCGACTGCTCGTCCCGCTCGTCGCCGAAGCCGGCGAGGTCGGCACGACCCCGGACGGCCGCCTGGTCGACAAGACCCAGGAGCTGTCGATCGTGACGGTCGCCGGACCGGACGGCCGCACCGTGATGCCGGCCTTCACCTCCGTCGAGGCGATGCACGCCTGGGACGCCGACGCGCGGCCGATCCCGGTCGAGTCCCGCCGCGTGGCCATGGCGGCCGCCAGCGAGGACACGCAGCTCGTCGTGCTCGACCCCACCTCGCCGAGCGAGTTCGTCCTGCGTCGGCCCGCGGTGTGGGCGCTCGGGCAGGACCTGCCGTGGACGCCGTGCTTCGAGGACCCCGAGGTCGCGCAGGCCTTCGCCGACTCCGTCGCCGGCGAGTCCGACGTCGCGCGCGTCGAGTTGGCACCGGGGGACCCGCTCGGACGCTTCGCGGGCCCGGAACTGACCGTCGGTCTGGTCCTGCACCCGGGCCTCGACCGCGAGCAGGTCGCGGCCCTGGTCGGCCGGCTGCAGCAGCGCTGGACGGCCGACGCCGTCATCGCGGAACGGGTGGACAGCATGCGGGTCGCACTGCGCGCCGTCTGACGGGTCGACGGTCCAGTCGGTCTCGTCGGTCTCGTCGGTCTCGTCGGTCTCGTCGGTCTGGTCGGTCTGGTCGGTCTGGTCGGCCTGGAGGCCCGGTGCGGCTCCGTCCCGCCGGTCGCGCCCTCGGGTCCCACCGAGCGCGGGCCCCGTCCGCTCCGGCGGTGCGCCCCGGACCGTCCCCGGTGCGCCGGTACGATGACGGGGTGAGCACGAACCCGACGACCCAGCCCGGCACCGGCGAGACCACGTACGGTCCGACCGGCCGGCCCGTCCGCGAGTTCCCCGTGCCCGAAGAGCTCGACGGGCACGGTCCCGCCCGGATCATCGCGCTGTGCAACCAGAAGGGCGGGGTCGGCAAGACGACCACCGCGATCAACCTGGGTGCTGCGCTGGCCGAGTACGGCCGCAAGGTCCTGGCCGTCGACTTCGACCCGCAGGGCGCACTGTCGGCGGGCCTCGGTGTCCGCACGCACGACATCCACACCGTCTACGACCTGCTCATGGGCGCCGTGAAGGACCCGAACCAGGTCATCCAGCCGACGAACACCCCCGGGCTCGACGTCATCCCCGCCAACATCGACCTGTCCGCCGCCGAGGTCCACCTGGTGAACGAGGTCGCGCGCGAGCAGATCCTGGCGAGCGTCCTGCGCAAGGTCGCCGGCGACTACGACGTGATCCTGGTCGACTGCCAGCCCTCGCTCGGCCTGCTCACCGTCAACGCGCTGACCGCCGCGCACGGGGTCCTCATCCCGCTCGAGTGCGAGTTCTTCGCGCTGCGCGGTGTCGCGTTGCTCATCGAGACGATCGACAAGGTGCGCGATCGGCTCAACCCCGCGCTGACGCTCGACGGGATCCTGGCGACGATGTACGACTCGCGCACGCTGCACTCGCGCGAGGTCATGGAGCGCGTCGTGGACACCTTCGACGAGCGCGTGCTCGACACCGTGATCGGCCGTACGGTCAAGTTCCCGGACGCCACGGTCTCCGCGCGCCCGATCACGCAGACCGCGCCCGAGCACACCGCGGCCAAGTCCTACCGGCAGCTCGCACGAGAGCTCGTCCAGCGTGGCGCCGTCGCCTGATCCCGTCGCCGACACACCGGCCGTCCCCGAGGCCCTGCCGGGCTTCCGGGTCCGCCTGACGAACTTCGACGGGCCGTTCGACCTGCTGCTGTCGCTCATCACGAAGCACGAGCTCGACATCACCGAGGTGGCGCTCGGCGTCGTCACGGGGGAGTTTATCGCGTACGTGCGCCAGGCCGAGTCCGCCGAAGAACTCGACGAGGCGAGTGAGTTCCTGGTCGTCGCGGCGACCCTGCTCGACCTGAAGATCGCCGGGCTGCTGCCGCAGGGCGAGCTCGTCGACGCCGAGGACGTCGCGCTGCTCGAAGCCCGCGACCTGCTGTTCGCCCGCCTGCTGCAGTACCGGGCGTTCAAGCAGGCCGCGGACTGGTTCGGCGAGCGGTGGACCACCGAGTCCCGCCGGCACGTCCGGAGCGTCCGGCTCGAGGAACGCTTCCGTGCGCGGACGCCCGAGCTGGTGTGGACCCTGTCGGTGCAGGACTTCGCGGCGCTCGCTGCCCTGGCCTTCGCGCCACGAGAGATCCCGACCGTGGGACTCGACCACCTGCACGCACCGCTCGTCAGCATCCGCGAACAGGCCGCGGTGGTCGTGTCGATCCTGCGCACGCGTGCCGAGTCGGGCGATCCGGACGTGGCGTTCCGCGAGGTCATCGCCGGGGTCGACATCACGGGTATCGTGGTGGCTCGTTTCCTCGCCGTCCTCGAGCTCTACCGGAACGCCTCGATCTCCTTCGAGCAGGACGAACCACTCGGGGAACTGACCCTGCGCTGGACCGCCGAGCACTGGACCGACGAGAGCCTCGCCAACCTTGGAGCCGACTATGACGGATGACGTCCACGACGTCTCCAGCGCCGAACCCGGTGGCGCCGACGAGGTCGCCGACGCGCGCGCCATCGAGGAGTCGATCCGGTCGCACGCGGCGGACAGCCACGCCGACACGGCGCAGGTGGCCTCCGGTCACGCGGTCGACCGGCAGCTCGAGGCCATCCTGATGATCGCCGACGAGCCCCAGTCGCTCGTGTCGCTCGGAACGGCCGTCGGTGTCCCCGTGCCGGTCGTCCGCCAGGCGATCGAGCGCCTGGTCGCCGACTTCGACGGTGTCGACGGCACCGTCCGCCGCGGGTTCGAACTGCGCGAGGTCGGCGGTGGCTGGCGCTTCTACGTACGCCAGGACCTCGACGCCGTCGTCGAGCAGTTCGTCGAGGCCGAGCGACCCTCGCGGCTGTCCCAGGCGGCGCTCGAGACCCTGGCCGTCGTGGCCTACAAGCAGCCGATCACCCGGTCGCAGATCGCCTCGATCCGGGCCGTCAACGTCGACGGCGTCGTCCGCACCCTCGTCGCGCGCGGGCTCATCGAGGAGTCGTTCACCGACGCCGAGACCGGCGCGATCAACTACGTCACATCCGACCTGCTGTTGCAGCAGCTCGGCATCAACTCGCTCGACGAACTGCCGCTGATCTCCCCCCTGTTGGAGGACGGCGTCGACGGTTTCGAGCAGAACGAAGGGATCCCCGATGGCCGCGTATGAGGACAGACGACACGGCGGCGCCGGTGGGCGGGACGGCGCCTCCGGCGGCGGACGGTCAGGAGGCCCGGGGCGCCCGGGTGGGTCGGACCGCGGTGGGTACGGGCGTCGCGACGACGACCGTGGTCGCCCCGGGGGGTCGGACCGCGGTGGCGAGCGTGGCGGGTACGGCGGACGATCGTCCGGCGGCTCGCGGGACGACCGTGGGTACGGTCGACCGACCGGCGGTGCGCCGCGTGACGACCGCGGGTACGGCGGACGCTCGTCGGGTGCCCCGCGCGACGACCGTGGCGGGTTCCGCCGCGACGACCGGGGTGCCGACCGCGGCGCTCCGCGTCGCGACGACCGCGGCGGGTACGGACGTCGCGACGACGACCGCGCTCCGCGTCGGGACGACCGTGGCGCTCCGCGCCGTGACGATCGTGGCGCCGAGCGCGGTGCTCCGCGTCGGGACGACCGCAGCTTCGACCGTGGCGCTCCGCGTCGGGACGACCGCGGCTTCGACCGTGGCCCGCGTCGCGATGACCGCGGTGCCGACCGGGGTGCTCCGCGTCGCGACGACGGTGGCTTCGTGCGCCGCGACGACCGGGGTGCTCCCCGACGTGATGACCGCGGGTTCGTCCGGCACGAGGGCGACCGTCGCGACGATCGTGGCGCGCCGCGCCGCGACGACCGCGGGTACGGCCGTCGCGAGGACGACCGAGCCCCGCGCCGTGACCACCGCGGTGCTCCGCGACGTGACGACCGTGGGTACGGCACCGGAGCCTCCCGTCCGGCTGCGCGTGACGACCGACGTGACGACCGCGGGTACGGTCGCCGTGACGACGACCGTGGTGGCGCCCGTCGTGACGACCGCGGGTACGGCACCGGGGCCTCCCGTCCGGCTGCGCGTGACGACCGCGGGTACGGTCGCCGTGACGACGACCGCAGCGGCGACCGCAGTGACGACCGCAGCGGCGACCGTCGTCCCGCACCGACCGGCGACCGCCGCGTCGACCGGCCCCGCTGGAGCAACGCCGACCGTGACCAGCGCGACCGCCGCGACGACCGTCGCGACCCGCGCCGTGACGACCGTCGTGGTCAGGGCTCGGACGCCCCGGCCAGCCGTGTCTGGCACAACGGCCGCCGGTACGTCGGAGGCACCGCGACGGTCCGCAACCGCGACCGTGGCACCACGCCGCGGCCGGAGGGCCAGCGCGACGCCGAGGGAACGCCGCTCGAGGGCACGCCGGAACGCCCGATCATCCCCGACTGGGACGCTGCCGAGGGTGCTGCCGCGACGCCGGCCGACCTGCAGCCCGAGGGCGAGCGCCTGCAGAAGGTGATGGCCGCCGCCGGTGTGGCATCGCGTCGGGTGGCCGAGAACCTGATCGCCGAGGGCCGTGTGACGGTCAACGGCGAGGTGGTCGAGGCCCTCGGGCGTCGTGTCGACCCCGCCGAGGACCAGATCTCCGTCGACGGCGTGCCGATCCAGGTCGACACCTCGCGCCGGTACGTGCTGCTCAACAAGCCGACGGGCGTCGTGTCGAGCATGCTCGACGAGCGTGGCCGTGCGGACCTGTCGCAGTTCGTCGACAAGTTCGAGGAGCGCCTGTTCAACGTCGGCCGCCTGGACGCCGAGACGTCCGGGCTGCTGCTGCTGACGAACGACGGCGGGCTGGCCCACGTGCTCGCGCACCCGTCGTTCGGCGTCACCAAGACCTACATCGCCAAGGTCGCGGGCAACGTGAACCCGGCGACGGTGCAGACGCTGCTCGACGGCATCGAGCTCGAGGACGGGCCGATCGCCGCCGACAAGGTGCGTCTGCTGGAGTCCTCGCGCGGCGAGTCGCTCGTCGAGCTGACCCTGCACTCGGGGCGCAACCGCATCGTGCGCCGCATGCTCGACGCGGTCGGGCACCCCGTCAACGAGCTGGTCCGTCGGTCGTTCGGGCCGCTGCACCTCGGCAGCCTGCCGAGCGGCCGGACGCGCGAACTGACGAGCGTCGAACTCGGGCAGCTGCTCGGGATCGCGCGCGGCGCAGGCAAGCCGGTCGGCGACCCCAACGTCGAGACGAGCGACTGATCCCCAGGCGCACGGTCGCGGATCGGTAGGCTGAGCGGGTGACCGACCAGCCCCAGCCCGATCCCGACCGGCGCGTCCGCGGACCGGTCCGCATCGTCGGCGCCGGGCTGCTCGGCGCCTCGATCGGCCTGGGCCTGCGGCAACGCGGCGTCGAGGTCATCCTGGACGACGTGTCCCCGGCGACGCTCGCCCTGGCCGTCGACTACGGCGCCGGGCGACGACCTGCCGCAGGGGACACGCCCGAACTCATCGTCGTGGCGGTCCCGCCGGACGTCACCGCGCGGGTCGTCGAGCGCGAGCTCGCCGACCACCCGGACGCGATCGTCACCGACGTCGCGAGCGTCAAGTCCGCGCCGCTCGAAGCGCTGCGGGCAGCCGGCGCCGACGTGTCGCGGTACATCGGCTCGCACCCGATGGCCGGCCGCGAACGCAGCGGCCCGACCGCGGCGCGTGCCGACCTGTTCATCGGACGGCCCTGGGTGATCGCCGGGCACGACGCAATCACGTTCCGTCGTGCCGCGGTGGTCGAGGACCTGGCGCTCGACCTCGGCGCCACGGTCATCCCGATGGAGCCCGAGCCGCACGACCGCGCCGTCGCCGTAATGTCGCACGTGCCGCAGCTGGTGTCGACGCTCATGGCTTCGCGGTTGCAGGACGCCCCGGAAGCCGCGCTCGAGCTCGCCGGCGGTGGCGTCCGCGACGTCACCCGGGTCGCGGCGAGCGACCCCGGCCTGTGGGTGCAGATCATCGGTGCGAACGCGGCCCACATCCGGCCGGTGCTCGCCGACCTGCGTGACGAACTCACCCGGGTGATCGACGCCCTGGCTGATCCCGACGCAGCCGGCGCTCCGCGCACCATCGCCGAGACGATGGCGTCGGGCAACCGCGGGGTCGAGCGGCTGCCGGGCAAGCACGGCACCACCAAGCGCTTCGCCCAGGTGGTCGTCCTGGTGGACGACCGTCCCGGGCAGATCGCCGCACTCCTCGCCACGATCGGCGAGATCGGCATCAACCTCGAGGACCTGCGCCTCGAGCACTCACCCGGCGGACCGATCGGCATCGTCGAGGTGTCGGTCGTCCCCGAGCAGGAACAGCGACTCGTCGACGAGCTCGAGGGTCGCGGATGGAGGATCGCAGCAGCATGGGCGTGAACGAGGACCAGCAGACGCACGGCACCGCCACCGACAGCGGTGTGACCGGGGGACCGGACGGCCCCGACACCGGCCTGCCGACCCCGGCCGGCCAGCCCGGCCCCGCCGAGGGCCTGACCGGGGGCGCCGACGGGCAGGGCGGCGGCGAACCCGGGATGACCCGCGACCCGATGCCCGCGGGCCTGACCGACGGCGCGTACGTCGCCAAGTTCGTCATCGCGGTCGACGGCCCGGCCGGCAGCGGCAAGTCCAGCGTCTCGCGGGCGGCCGCTCGCGCGCTCGGGTTCGGGTACCAGGACACCGGTGCCGCGTACCGAGCACTGGCGTGGCACGCGCTGCAGCAGCAGGTCGACCTCGACGACGCCGCGGCGGTCCTGGCGAGCTGGGACACCTTCGACTACGAGATCGGCACCGACCCCGACGAGTACTTCGTCCGGGTCAACGGCACCGACGTCACAGAGGCCATCCGCACGCCCGACGTCACGGCCGCGGTGGCCCACATCGCCAAGCTCCCCGAGGTCCGGGCGCGCCTGGTGCAGCTGTTCCGGAACGTCATGCGCAAGACCGACGCGCAGGGCATCGTCACCGAGGGACGCGACATCACGACCGTCGTCGCCCCCGATGCCGAGGTCCGGATCCTGCTGACGGCCGACGAACAGGTTAGGATGGCACGGCGCTCGGCAGAGGTCACGACCCAGTCGGCCGCCGAGACCTCGGCAGCACTCGCCCGACGAGACGCCGCCGACGCGAAGGTCGTCGACTTCATGAACGCCGCGGACGGCGTCACGACGCTCGACTCCACCGACCTCGACTTCGACCAGACCGTACAAGCGGTCGTCGACCTGGCCCGCACGGCCGGACACTGACACGCGGCCAGGCGGCCGCCGGCAAGGAACCCACCATGGCGCAACCGGACAACGGACCAGAGCACGACGACTTCCCGGAGTACGACGACTCCCTCGGTGAACGCATCGCGAGCCTCGACGAGACCGAGGCCGAGCAGCGGGCGACCGCGCTGCGCGCCGGGCTCGAGGAGTACGAGCTCGACGACGAGGACGTCGCACTGCTGCAAGCGGGCACCCTGGGCGAGGACGGCGTCCTCATCCTGCCCGCGCTGCCCGTCCTGGCGATCGTCGGACGCCCGAACGTCGGCAAGTCGGCGCTCGTGAACCGCATCCTCGGTCGCCGTGAAGCCGTCGTGCAGGACGTCCCCGGCGTCACGCGCGACCGCGTCAGCTACAAGGCCGAGTGGAACGACAAGCGGTTCACCCTGGTCGACACCGGCGGGTGGGAGCCCGACGCCAAGGGCATCAACGCCTCGGTGGCGCTGCAGGCCGAGGTCGCGATCGACCTGGCCGACGCCGTGCTGTTCGTCGTGGACGTCACGGTCGGCATCACCGCGACCGACGAGCACGTCGTCAAGATGCTGCGCGGGACCGACAAGCCGGTCATCGTCGTCGCGAACAAGTCCGACGACGAGCGCCGCGACCTCGACGCCTACGAACTGTGGAACCTGGGCCTCGGTGAGCCGCACCCGGTCTCCGCGCTGCACGGCCGCGGTGTCGCCGACCTGCTCGACCTGATCATCACCACGCTGCCCGACATCTCCGCCGTCGCCAAGCAGGAGATCGGTGGCCCCCGGCGCGTCGCGATCCTCGGTCGTCCCAACGTCGGCAAGAGCTCGCTGCTCAACAAGGCCGCCGGCGAAGAGCGCGTCGTCGTGAACGAGCTCGCCGGCACCACCCGCGACCCGGTCGACGAGCAGGTCGAGCTGGGCGGCCGTGTCTGGCGGTTCGTCGACACCGCCGGCATCCGCAAGCGCGTGCACCTGCAGCAGGGCGCCGACTTCTACGCGTCGCTCCGCACCACCGCCGCGCTCGAGAAGGCCGAGGTCGCCGTCGTCGTCCTCGACGTCACCGAGCCCGTGTCCGTGCAGGACCTGCGCATCATCGACCTGGTGCTCGAGTCGGGCCGTGCGCTCGTCCTGGCCTACAACAAGTGGGACCTGCTGGACGACGAACGCCGCCGGTACCTCGAGCGCGAGATCGAGCAGGATCTGGCGCACGTCGCTTGGGCGCCCCGCGTGAACATCTCGGCGCGCACCGGTCGCCACCTCGAGAAGCTCGTGCCGGCCCTCGAGACCGCGCTCGAGTCGTGGGACACCCGCATCCCGACCGGCAAGGTCAACGCCTTCATCGCCGAGCTCGTGCAGGAGCACCCGCACCCGGTCCGTGGTGGTCGTCAGCCGCGCATCTTGTTCGGCACGCAGGCCGCCAGCCAGCCGCCGACGTTCGTGCTCTTCACGACCCAGTTCCTCGACCCGCAGTACCGCCGGTTCATCACGCGGCGCCTGCGCGAGGTCTGGGGCTTCGCGGGCACGCCGATCACCGTGAACATGCGGGTGCGCGAGCGCCGGAAGCGCACCTGATCCCACCCAGCACCACACGACGGCCGTCCGGGCACCTCCCCGGCGGCCGTCGTCGTCCCCGGGGGTCACCGGTCCGGCGTACGCTCCGTGCATGTCACCAGTGCCGGGGCCGATGCGCACGACGTGGATCGCCACGGGCGTGAGCGTCGTCGCGGGCGTCGTCGCGGTCTCGGTGCTGCTGTCGGTCCCGGTGCCCACCGGTCGCACCACGCCGGAGCCGCTCGTCCGTGCGACACCGTCCGCCACCAGCACGCCGCTCGTCGACCAGCCCTGGTACCGCACGAGCCTGCCGGTCGACGGCGACCTGGTGTCGATCGGCGCCCACACCGTCGGGCACGTCACGGTGACACGGACCGGCGAGCAGGCGATCCGCGTCACCATCACCGGGTTCGACACCGACCTGGCGGAAGCCGACATGCGCGTGCAGCTCACCGGGGGCGACGTCGTGCCGGCCGGGCGACGAGCGGAGTGGATCCCGCTCGGCGACCCGGTCGAGGTCGGGGTGATCGCGCACGATGCGACCGGCGCCGTCATCGACGTGCGGCTTCCGCAGATCCTGCCGCCCGCGGTGCACTCGCTGCTCGTCCTCGACTGGAACACCGCCACGATCATGGGCGGCGCGGAACTGCTGCCCGCCCGCTGACGCGGTCGCGGCAGGCGCCGGACGCGCCCGTGCCGCTGTGGACGCGTGACGCGGTGGACGCGGTGCGTGCCGACGCGGCGTGCGGGGCGGACGTCGGTCGGGCCTCCCGTCCGGACTGGAGGCCCGTGGTCCGCGGCGTGCGCCGGATACGGCACCATGGTCTGGTGACGTTCCCCGCCTTCGCCGACCGGCTCTGGTGCCGCCTGCGACTCGACCGCCTGGCCGGCGGCCGACAGGCCGACTACGTCATCCGGCGGGACATGCTCGACCACCCCGACACCGTGCGGTCGTTCCGCTGGATCCGCTGGCTGCTCGTCGCCGAGACCGTCGTCGGACTGGCCGCGATCGTCGTCGCGATCGTCCTGACCCGCGACGGCCAGACCATCCCGTGGGCGGTGTGGTTCCGTGCCACCGTCGTGCTGCTCATCACCCTGACGCTCTACGTGTTCGCGTGGCGCGCACAGCTCGGCTACTACTGGGCGTACCAGCGCCTGCGGCTGTTCAGCCGGATCTTCCCGATCGTGACGCTCATCGTCGCCGCGATCCCCGGGCTGTACCCGTTCTGGATGGTCATCGAGCAGATCGTGTTCTCGGTGCTGATGGTCGGCATCGGCGACGTCCTGACCTCGGACCACATGCGCACGACGTTCCCCAAGCCCGCACGACGGAGCGCTCCGTAGGATCGGCGGCATGACGACGTCGCTGCTGGACCCCGACGACCTGCCCCGGTCCGCGGGAGACCTGTACGAGCGTGTCCGAGCCGGTGGCGCTCTGCCTGCGGTGACGCCCGAGGCGGTCCGTGCACTGGCCACGTCCGGCGGTGGCGCGGTCGACCCGGACGTGTTCGACCCGGCCGAACTGCTGGCGTACGTGCTCGCCGTCGTCGGCGCCGAGGCCGCGTTGCCCGATGCCGCGTTCACCGAGCGGGTGGCAGAGGCCGAGCGACGGCTCCGGGTCGAGGAAGCCGTCCGACGCCTGGTCGGGTACCGCTCCTGACGCACCGCATCCTGGGTCGGCCGGACCCAGGAACGGCCGGCCCTGGCACGCTCGGCTGCCGGGGAGCATCGTGGGACCCATGACGAACACGACGCTCCCCGGCGGCACCTTCCGCCTGGCAGACGACCTCGAACTCACCCGCGTCGGCTACGGCGCGATGCAACTCGCCGGCCCCGGGGTCTTCGGCCCGCCCACCGACCGCGACGAGGCGATCCGCGTCCTGCGCACGGTCGTCGAGCTCGGCATCACCCACATCGACACGTCCGACTTCTACGGCCCGCACGTCACGAACGAGATCATCCGCGAGGCCCTGCACCCCTACCCCGCCGATCTGCGCATCGTGACGAAGGTCGGTGCCCGTCGCGACGAGCAGGGCGGATGGCCTCACGCACGTGAGCCGCACGAGCTGGTCCAGCAGGTGCACGACAACCTCGAGCGACTCGGGGTCGAGCGGCTCGATGTCGTCAACCTGCGCATGGGCGGCTTCGACGCGCCGGAGCCCGGGTCGATCGCGCCGCAGTTCACGGCGCTCGCCGAACTGCAGCAGCAGGGGCTCATCAACCACCTGGGCCTGTCGACGGTGTCGGCCGAGCAGCTCGCCGAGGCGCAGACCATCGCGCCGGTGGTGTGCGTGCAGAACATGTACAACGTCGCCCGGCGCGAGGACGATGCGCTCGTCGACCTGACGGCCGAGCAGGGCATCGCCTACGTGCCGTACTTCCCGCTCGGCGGGTTCTCGCCGCTGCAGTCCGGCGCGCTCGACGCCGTCGCTGCGCGGCTGGGTGTCTCGCGTCTGACCGTCGCGCTGTCGTGGCTGCTGCAGCGCTCGCCGAACATGCTGCTGATCCCGGGGACGTCGTCGGTCGCCCACCTGCGCGACAACGTCGCGTCGGCCGGGTACGTGCTGCCCGAGGATGCGGTGGCGGAGCTGGACGCGATCGGGGCCGCCGCGTAGACCCGGACCGGGTGACGGACGGGAGGCCCGTGGCGGTGTCGCCGCGGGCCCCTCGTCCGCCGGGTGTCGTGGGCTTCGGGACCGTCGGCGTCCAGACCGTCGGATCCGGAACCGTGGGCTCCGGGCTCCGGGCTCCGGGCTCCGGGGTCGCCCGGGGACGTCAGGCGACCGTGGCCAGCGCGAACGGCAACACGGCCGCCGCCCCCGCACGACGCAGCTCACGACCCGCAACGGTCATGGTCCACCGGCTGTCGACCAGGTCGTCCACCAGCAGCACCGGCCCCTCGTGCGACTGCAGTGCGGCGCCGAGCTCCGGCCCCACCACGAAGCTGTCCCACACCCCGGCCAACCGGTAGGCGCTGTTCGTCGCACCATCGCCACGCGGCACCCCGCCCGAGCGCTCGAGCGTGCCGAGGAACTGCAGCTTGCCGATCGACGACAGCGCATCGGCCAGCGACGAGACCAGCAGCGGCCGCGATCGTGACGTCATCGCGACGACCCCGGTCGGCCGGACCTCCCATGGCCAGTCCCGCAGTGCACGGATGCACCCGTCCAGCAGCTCGCGTGACACCGGCGCATCCGGCACCCCGGGCGCGAAGAGCGCGCGCAGCGGACCGCCCCAGCCCAGGTCCGTCAGGCGAGCGACGGCCCGCCCGGGTGCGACGACCTCGGTCGCCGGCAGCTTGCCCTTGACGGGGACGTCGAGCGCGCTCATGCCCGACGGCCACTGCGCGCGCGGGGCGATCTCGACACCGACCTGGTCCAGCGCCGTGGCGGCCCCGGTCGATGCGCTCTCGGGAACGCCGTCCGGGTACCAGACCCCGGCGCAGTTGTCGCACCGGCCACAGGGTTCGGCGGACGGGTCGTCGAGGTCCTGTTGCAGCAACTGCATCCGGCACGCCGAGGTCGACTCGTACTCGAGCATCGACGCGGCTTCGGCTGCCCGGGCCGCGGCGACCCGCTCGTAGCGCGCGGCGTCGTACGTCCACGGCTGCCCGGTGGAGACCCACCCGCCGGCGACCCGGCGGACGGCTCCGTCGACGTCGAGCACCTTCAGCAGCAGCTCGAGCGTGGACCGCTTGATGTCGACGAGCCCCTCGAGGGCGACGGTGGACATCGCGGTGTCGGTCGACAGCGCCCCGAGTACGGCCGACGCACGCGACTCGGTCGGCATCGAGGCGCTGGCGAAGTACTTCCAGATCTCCTGGTCCTCGTACCCGGGCAGCAGCAGCACGTCGGCGTTGTCGGTGGCACGCCCGGCACGGCCGATCTGCTGGTAGTAGGCCACGGGCGACGACGGCGCACCCACGTGCACGACGAACCCCAGGTCGGGCTTGTCGAACCCCATGCCGAGTGCGCTCGTCGCCACCAGGGCCTTGAGCTCGTTGCCCTTGAGCTGCTGCTCGAGCTGTTCGCGTTCGTCGGTGTCGGTGCGGCCGGTGTAGGCGCGGACCGCGTGGCCGCTCTCGCGCAGCAGCCGGGCGATGTCCTCGGCAGCGGAGACCGTCAGCGTGTAGATGATCCCGCTGCCGGGCAGGTCGCCCAGGTGTGCCAACAGCCACCCGAGGCGAGCGCGGGCATCGGGCAGCGTCAGCACGCCCAGCCGCAACGAGGCCCGTGCGAGCGACCCGCGGATCGTGAACACCGGGTCGGCGGGACCGGCGGTGAGCTGCTCGGCGACGTCCTCGACCACGCGCTCGTTCGCGGTGGCGGTGGTCGCCAGGACAGGCACGCCGTGCGGCAGGGAGCGGATGAGTTCTGCCAGACGCCGGTAGTCTGGACGGAAGTCGTGGCCCCAGTCGGAGATGCAGTGCGCTTCGTCGACGACGAGCATGCCCATCCGGCTGATCAGCGACGGCAGTTGTTCGTCGCGGAACTTCGGGTTGTTCAGCCGCTCGGGCGAGACCAGCAGGACGTCGATCTCATCGCGTGCCAACGCCGCCTGGGTCTCGCCCCACTCGTGCGCGTTGGCCGAGTTGATCGACACGGCGCGGACGCCGGCCCGGGCCGCTGCGGCGACCTGGTCGCGCATGAGTGCCAACAGCGGCGAGACCAGCACGGTCGGACCACCGCCGCGACGCCGGAGCAGCAGCGTCGCCAGGAAGTACACGGCCGACTTGCCCCATCCGGTGCGCTGCACGACCAGGGCACGCTGCCGGTGCTCGACCAGCGCCGAGATCGCCTCGAGCTGGCCGGGGTGGAAGACCGCGTCGGGTCGCCCCGTCAGGGCGGCGAGTGCCTGCTGCGCCTCGGCAGCGATGTCCGCCGACGGCGGTACGGCAGGCGGGACGGTCGGGCCGGAACCGAGCACGGGAGAAGACATGGCCCCATGCTGTCAGCACCGACCGACGTGACGCGCCCCGATCCTCCAGGCTGTGGAGAACCGAGCCGCTACTGGTACGTCACCAGCGACGGCGTCGGCGCGACCTCGCTCATGGTCTGGGCGGGGGAGAGCATCGGCTGGTCCTCGTCGAAGAAGTTCTTCCACCCCCAGTGCACCCCCGCCGGCGCGCCGTCGTGCAGCGCCTTCCAGGTGGCCTGCTTGTCCGGCTGCGACCCCTGCCCGTCGACGTGGATGAGCACGTCGAGCTCGGGATGCGACGCCAGCGACGCGCGGTCCTGGATCATCGACAGCCGGAACTGGTGCAGCACCAGCGCCTTCGGGGGCAGCCCCTGGCGCTCGACCAGACCCGCCAGCCACGACGACACCGCGTTCACCTCGGACGCGTCGACACGCCCGATCTGCTGCAGCGGCACCTGGTCCGGCCCGAGCCGCCACTCCGGGTCGAGCGCGAGCCACACACCCGGGCGCTTCAGCAGCGATTCGTACCGCTTCGCCTGGGACAGGAAGTCGGCGCGCCCCGGCTGCAGGTCGATGATCACCGGCATGCCGGCGTCGTGGGCCGCATCGACGTAGGGCTCGAGCGTCGACACGGGCAGCTCCGTCGAGTAGTCCCCGTCCGCTCCGGCATCGCCGGCCGCGACGGTCGCGATGACCTCGAACGCCGGCGTCACCGGCTCGTCCGACACGCCGTCGTACGACGCCGCGAGCTGCTTCGCTCGCGCGACGGACGCGTCAGGGTCCTGCTCGCCGAGCACCCCGAGGGACGGCGCGCCGGGTGCGCCGTACATCGCGACGTACCGGTGTCCGTCGAACGGCCGCTGGCCGCCGTGGGGGAGCTGCCAGCCGCCCTCGGCCGCACGGATGGTCCACGTCGGGTCCGGCAGGTCCGCGAACGCCGCACCGGACAGCAGCGTCGGCGCGTCGCGGTGCTCGTGCAGCGCGGTGACGACGTCGGGCGCCGCTGCCGGGTCCGACACGCCGTCCGGCATGGTCACGACGCGCGCACCGGCGGCCTTCGCGGTGGCGATCACCGCGGTGTCTGCGCTCGCGTCCGCCACGACGACGGTGGCCGGACGGGAGGCCCGGGTCGGCTCCGGCGCGTCGCCAGCGTCCGGCGCGTCGCGCTCGGGGACGTCGGTGCGGACCCGGAGGTCGCCCTCGGCCTGGTACCAGGACGCGTCGAGGCGGTCGAGTTCCGCGGCGACCGCGCGGTCGCCGCTGGCCGCACCGTCGTCGCGCTTCGCGGCGAGCAGCAGCGGTACGTGGGCGCGTCGTGCGGCGCGCGCCGCGTCTTCGACAGCAGCCGCGTCGTCGGCCGGTGCGACCACGGCACCGGGAGCCGAGGCGAACAGCGCCCGGCTGGCCCGGATCGAGCGTCCGGCCGCATCGTCCTGGGCGGCGACGGCCACGCTGCCAGCGGCGGCCTTCGTGAGCGTGGGGCGGTCATCGGTCTGGGCGGTCCCGGTGCACCCGGCGACTCCGACGACCATGCCGGAGACCGCGAGTGCGAGCAGGACGCGGGTGGTGCGGGTGGGCATCGGACCACCCTAGGGGCCTGCTCTGGACGCGACGTGCTCGGACGTGGCGCGGCGGGGGTCCGGCGTCCGCTATGCTGATCTGGCTGCTCCGCGCTCGGTCGGGTGTGGGTGGCGGAGTCCTCCGGGGCTCCGAGTCCGTCAGGACTCGCGGGCTGTGGCGCAGCTTGGTAGCGCACTTGACTGGGGGTCAAGGGGTCGCAGGTTCAAATCCTGTCAGCCCGACCGGAGGGGTGTCTTGAGAACTGTCTTAAGAACCCAACAACGAAGTGAGGCCCGCAGCCATCCGGCTGCGGGCCTCACTTCGTCGGTCACGGCCCCCGGGCTCATGCGAGCTTGGTTGCCGCCTTCCCTCGCTTCGGTCGACTGGTCTTCGCGGCGGCCGCTCTCTCGGCGGCTACCTGCGACGCCTTCTCCCGTCGCGCTTTGGCACGCTCCTGACGAACCTCCAGGTCCGCCACTCCACCCGGAAGCGTGCCCGTGTACTCGTTGAAGAACTCGCGGTCTCGACGACGCAGGATTGGCGGCTTGCGCGGGGGACGGTTCTCGGCTGCTCGGCGGTCTTCGATTTCCTTTGCCTTCAGGAAGTCGCAGATCTGTTTGATGTTGAGAGCGACGAGCAGGAACGTCAGGAACACGTAGCCGGATGCGAAGCCGCGAGACTGTCGGTTGAGGTGGTCGTGCAGCGACCCGTACTTCGGAGCCTTCAGCATCGAGTTCCCGTTCTCGATGAGGTTGCGCGCGTAGCCGTGGAAGTCGGTCCACTCGCGGGACTTGTAGCGCAGGGCTTGTGTGAGCGGCGGCAGGTTCTCCTTCGGGAACTTGACGGAGTCTTGGCAGCAGATGAGTGGAAGGTCGTCGCCGACCGGGTAACCGGGCTCGCTCGGGTCCACCTCGTCCATCGTCAGCAGCTTTGCCTCCGAAACGCGCGCTCGAGTCTTCTTGAGCGGGCACTTGATACGGGGGCTGTCGCCGGATGCTGGGCACATCATCGTGACGCTGCCGTCGGCGTTCGGGTGTGCCTTCGGGCGCACCTCCCACTTCTCACGCTCGTCGATGCGCGCCCGGTAAGTGACTTCGTCGATCAGTCCTTCCTTGACGTGTTTGCTGGCCTCTTGGAGTGACATGAGCATCGCGGGGCAGTAGGCGGCGCTCTCGATGAATATTGCCCCGGCGTACCCGCCTCGAGGCCCGAGCCGGTCTTCGCGCCACTCAGTACTCGCTTCCCAGCCGAGCGCTCGAACCGGGTCGTAGAGTCGCTCAGGCTTTGCATTCGCGAAGTACTCCATGTCGGCATCCGCGATGCCAGGCAGGTGACCGGCACGAACGATCTGCTCGAGGACGAACGCCGCGGCTTCGACGTTTCCGCTGCCAGGGATGCTCAGGGTAGCGCCGAGGATGAGCTGCGGAGCCTTGCACCGGTCGTCCGGCTTGAGGAACACGCGGCGAGCAAGCGTGGCGTTCCACCCCCAGAGGTACTCCGAGTCGATCTCGTGCTGCGCCATCTGCCCCGGGGGAGCGTCGATGCGTTTCGAGGTCTCGGTGACCTTCCACGCTGCGAACGGGGACACCGGGCCGGAGCGTGGCTTACCGGCGGCCGCGAGTACACGGTCCTTCTCAACACGCTTGGCGATCTTCTCCTTGTTGTGCGACATGCCCGTCGTTAGAGGGGAGGTCATGTGGGTGCCGTCAAAGCTGACGTCGACCTCCTTGCGCTCGGGCGCGTTCCGGATGGCGCGCGGCTGGAGGTAGAACGACATGGTGAGGAAGCGGGTCATGAACTCGGCAAGGCGCGCCTTGCCGATGGCTTCCCGCTCCTCATCGAGGTTCTCCATCGTCGCGGCGTTCTCCTCGACTGTCTTCGCCGTGTAGCGGTCTTCTCCGAGGTGAGGGTCGACGATTGAGATGAAGCGTCGGTGGGCGTTGCCGACGTTCTGCTGCCAGTTTTCGACCTTCATGAGCGACTTCTTGCTGTTCGGCTTGGGTAGGCCGAGCTCTTCGCGGGCTCCGTCAGTGAGCATGCCGTAGAAGACGGACCCGATCTGGAGGATGAGTTGCGGCTGACCCGCAGTGGTCACGAGCATCCACCCGATCAGGAGGTTCTCGACGGAGATGAGTGCGGGGGCGCCTCCGTTCGACTGCCGGAAGCCTTCCTCGTGGCGCCAGATGGCGTAGGCGTCCATGACCCCGGTGGCCCTGAGGCGCGCCTTGGCGAGCTTGACGGTCTTTCGGTTGAAGACGGAGAAGCCGGAGCGGGTGTCTGCGATCTCGTTGTCGCGGAGGCGGATCTTCGAGAACGCTTTCTCCTTCGCGATGTCGTAGACCGAGCTTTCCTGGACCGACGCGCTCTTGCGTCCGTCCGTCTCGAAGAACCGCATCGCATCGCCGTTGCTGATGCCGGGGCCGCTCATCGGGTGGCTCCCGCGATGCCCGTGATGGTGTCGAGGTGGTCATTGATGTTCGTCGAGGAGGCGTGGGCGTAGTAGTCGGTGATGGAGGCGAGTGCGGTGAAGCCGGCGACTTCTGCGATGGCGTCGAGCGGAACGTTTGCGTTCAGGAGGCCGACGATCCATCCGGAGCGGAGACGCGTCGGGGTCAGCCGAACTGGTCCCGGGTGCGCGCTGATGAACGACTGGATCGGACGCGGTGCGTACTCCTCGAACTCGTAGCCGTGGAAGAGGAGGTCCTCGTCAGTAGTGAGCGCCTGGTCGAGCGTGCGGATCTACCGGCGTCCCCCGACGGTCTAGGATGCCTACCAGTTGGATCGGGCATTCATAGGGGGCACCAGCCATGCATATCACAAAAGTATCAATCGCAAACTTCAAAGCTTTGAAGAGTGCGCATGTTGAATTGGGCTCCTTCAATGTAATAGTGGGCGCGAATGGCTCGGGCAAGAGTTCGATCCTGCAGGCGCTTCACTGGATGCTCCAGTCAGGTCGCAATCTCACGGTCGAGACGAATAAGGACACGGCGAAGGGCTCGACACTATCGGAGAAAGATGCAATATACATGCCGTCTCCGGATTACAAAGAGGCTGCGCATGGCGACGACTACGGCAACTTCAACGGAAGTCGGCAACTTGACGTCAATGTGGTCGGGAACACCGACGAAGGCGACGAGTTTTCGGCCTCAATGTGGATCAGAGCTGCCCGCAACGAGGGGGTGTCCGTCCATGTACCGTCGGGAAACGCTTTCGTCGCTCGTCTCCGTGACCGCAAGCGGGAGATCAGTGCCTATATACCTGGTGTGGCGGGCATTGCTCTGAGCGAGGAGAAGCGCTCGAAGGTTGTCGTGCACCGTTTGGCCGCTGCTGGGGATGCGAACACCGTGTTACGAAACGTATTAGATCTGCTCAGCGAAGAGGAGGTCGACGGTGTCAATGCTTTACGGGTGGTCGAAAGCTACGTCTCGCGTGTAATGGGCAATTTCCGTCTCCGGGTGGAGTTCGACGACGAGAAGGATACGCGCATCAAAGCCTCGTTCCAGACGAGTCAGATCGCTGCGGAGGATCCTAAATCGTTCAAGCCTCTGGAGCTTGCCGGAATTGGTTTTCTGCAGGTATTGCAGATCTTCGCCTATCTAGTGCACTTCCGGCCGGCACTCCTGTTGGTGGACGAGCCGGATGCTCATCTGTATCCGGTGGCGCAGGAGCGTCTGGTCGTGGCTCTCAGCGAGGCGGCTAGCGCTTTGGGAGCACAAGTGCTGATGACGACGCATAGTCCGTCGATTGTTCGCGCTCTACCCGAGGAGTCAAGGGTCATTTGGATGAAGGGGGGCGAGGTGCAACCGGAGAGCGATACGGACGGTCGACAGCTGATGGGTTGGGGTCTGCTCGACCGCCGCATCGTTCTGATGACTGAGGACAAGCAGAATGCAATGCTCCGTCAATTGCTTGAGCAGTGGCCGGACTTGGAGCGCGTGACGGCTATCTGGCCTTTCAATGGTACCGGAAAACTTCCAAACGCAGAGACGCTTGCGGGAGTGCGTTCCCTCTTTGGCGAGCATGTAAAGATTGTCGTTCATCGAGATCGCGATTTCATGTTGCCGGACGAGCTGGCCTTGTTCGCGAAACCATACGAGGCGCGAGGCATTTCGGTCTGGGCGACTCGTTTCTCGGATATGGAAAGCTACTGGTGCGAGGCTGCAGTGCTCGAGGCGCACTTCGGGCTTTCAAGTGTCGAAGTGGCGACACTGCTGGCCCAGGCTACGGCTGACGCGCAGGTCGACGAGAAGGACCTAAAACTCAGACGTAAAAAACGACTCGACTTTCTAAACAAGATCACCGACCCAGGAGCGGTTCCTCAGTTCAGTGACTTGGACGTGCAACAGCACTATGAGGGGCTCGGCCAGCAGCATGTGGTGATGGGGAAGGAACTCCTCAAGCGCATTCGGGAAACGGCGCAAACATCCGGTCTGCACGGGGCTTCTTCGCTGGGAAAGCAAGTGCCGACTGGCATGTCGAGTGAGCTCGCGCAGGACCTTGCCGCGGCACTCCGGGCGGTATTGTCGTAGAATGGCCAGTGTGAAGATGGTTGCTCGAAGCGCATCACGCTTACACCCCTAGATGTCAAGGTCTCTAGCCTTGTTTCTTGTTACAGCTCGGCGTTGCGTTTGCTTCAGGACGTCTGAGGGCGTTGCTTGTTGACTAGCTCGTCGAGGGAGGGTCAAAGGATTTGTAGGGCCCAAGCCTCGTAGTCGAATGCACTCGGTCGCGGTGCTGCGACGGTATACGAGGATCCTAAGCGAGCTTCAGGCGAGTCAGATTTTTGCGTCACGTCGGTTCATCGCGCACTCGCTCAAGTTCGGCATCAATCCCTATCGGCGTCGAGTTCAGCTTGAACGTCGTGGTACTGGGCATCGTGCGCGTAAGACTTTGCAATTGTGGCAAGGATGCGAGCTGTGCGAGGCCAACGTCCGCGGACCATCGCGCTCCACGACCCGTACTGAGCGGCGAGGTCTCGTTCCTGGCCACCTCCGTCATAGGGGCCCCTGCTGGTGACGCCACGGGCGTTCCGTCGGCCGATGGCAACCCCGTTAGCCAACTCTCGGCTGCTGGTGGCCTCGATCACGTCCCTCACTGGTTCCGCGGGCCAAGCGCCGTCGCCCCCGAGAGGTGTGTGTGCCATCGCCTGGCCGATGACCTCGTCACCGATGTCGCCTCGATCGCTGTCGGCTAGTTGCAGTCGAGCCCCCGTGACCCAACTCGCCATAACAGCACCATCGATGCTGCCGTCGCTTTGGCGGCCGGGGAAACCTGTCCAGCTCTGTAGGACCCACCACGCTTGCGAGGCTGCGTCTTGCGCGACTTCGTCCGAGTCCTTCGGCGCTTCGCCTCTGCCGCGGTAGGCCTGTTGTACGAGCGTGACGAAGGTCGCTGGATCGTTGGCGAGGAGCGCATTGAGGGCGGTGGGCTCCCGAGTGTGCTCGAGCAGGCGGAAGAAGGCGTACTCAAGCCGGGCGACGTCATGCTCGTCAGTCTGGGCGTCAGCGAGGAAGTCAAGCAATTCCCCGACGTAATAGCTGTCCATGTTCGACAGCTGGCCGCTTGTCGGCGATTGCTGAAGCGCCTCGTCGAGAACGTTCAGGACGTACTTCGCTTCGAGTGCGGGCTGATCTGAGTCCTCGGCTCGCGGGCGATTGAGGGCATGGGCCGCAACGGGGATTGCATCCCACGCGCGACCGTGGGTGACGAGCTGTTCAAGGGCAAGTAGGGTGTCCTTGCGCTCGACCAAGGCGACTGCCGCGTTCGTCCAGTACTCGACCTCATCGTTCCTATCGGCGCTCTCGTGAAGTACGTCCCAAAAAGCCTTGCGAGCGGGAGCCTGTTGGACGAGGAGCGCTCGAGTCTCGCCGACAAGTTGTTCGTGAGCCAGGACGGACCGGAGCCAGGCTGGATCCTGGTCGAGCATCGTCTTATGCGCCCAGCTCGCTGCCGCTTCGCGCAGCGCCTGATCACCAGACCCGAGCCAAGAGAACATTTGGGTGAACTCGACTTGCGGTTGCAAGGCTAGAGCCCACCCAAGGTGACTCGGGACCGGCGCGCGACGAGCGAGGCGTGTGAGCTGAGCGGCAGCGTCGTCCCGTTCCAGAATATGGCTGAGCGCTTCCTTCCGCCGCTGCTCAACTTCTACTTCGTGGCGCTCGAAGTTCCGCTTGTCCACGCCGGGGAGATCGGGGTGCCAACCGAAAAGAAAACTGAAACGAAGTGGGTCCGAAGCTGGCTCGAAGAGTGCTGTAACGGCCTTTAGCCGAGCCAAGGCGCTGGGTGGCATAGCCCACTCACTCGTGGCGTAGCGCTCGTGCCGAGTTGTTTCTGCCTGAAGCTTTTCCCAAACCTGCAGTCGTCCCTCTGAACTGAGGTTTTCGATCGCCTCGCCTTCCAAGAACGTGACAATTCGAGCTCGATCGTCCTCTGGAACTGTCGAGATGTTGCCGACAAGCTTTGAAAGGCGGGCGGGAGAGCCTGCGGCTAGCCTGATGGCAGAGTCGACGAGCCGCCTGATCGTGGTGATCCGGTCGGTCATAGACATCGACCGAGAACTCGGAATCCAGTCATCACGGAAGTGGGGCGATGCTGGAGGAATGACGACGCTGTGCCCGGAGGGCCAGAGGTCGAGGATGAGCTGCCATCCGACAGCATCCGAGATACGTTCGACAGCGGCGATCGCCTCGAGACGCACCTCGAGCGAGGCTGAGGTATTCTGCACCCAACCGCAGAGGACAGCAGCCAGGCTTGAACGCGGCCGATTGCCAGTCCTCCCTCCCGGATCAAGGACCGCGAGGTGCGCCAGCACTTGCGCGCCTTGGACGAGATACAAGGGCGACCAGCAGACCGTCTCGATGGCCCAGAGCAAGGAAGGATGTGGCGACGAAGGGCCGAAGCCAGCGAGGCCGTCCTCTTCCTGAAAGAGCCTCAGTGAGACTGCGGACTCACTTGCTAGATCGTCCTCGAGGGCGATTAAGAAGGCGTCTGGAGCGGCCTCGGCGAGCAGCGGGAGAACTTCAGCAAGCTGCTGCCAGGTGCGTCCTGAGGCATCGGCGTTAGCGGTCTCCAGCAGGCGGCTGACAAGCGCAGCTGCGAGATCCGCCAACGAGCGGCTTCCGTCTGCGAATGTATCTACACCCATGGACCCCATGAGAGCGAACCCTCGAGCCAATCCTCGACGGAGGACCGCGGAGTGTGGTCGGCCTTCCCCGTTCATCCTCGCAATCAGACGCGCGCTCCCGTCCAGCTCGAGTCTCGAGTCCTTCGACAGCATCACGTTGCTCACCTGCTCAGCCCAGCGCTCCAGCGTCGACGGAGAGATTGAGTTGCGAAGTAACAGGAATGCTTCCTCGGGTGAGACGAAGCTCCACTGAGCCCCAATCTTGCGCAGGACAGGGTCTCCGGACATCGACACTCGTTGGACGGTCTGCTCCACTTCCTGCCAGGAGCGGCCGGTCACCTGCTCGATGACGGCGAGGTCTGCGGGGTTCTCGGTCCAGCTACCGATGATGGCGAGGGGCGCGAGGATCGAGGCGTCTGGCTGCTCGGCCCAGTCAGGGCGACGAATCCTTGGATCGCGTGAGAGGTACCGCACGAGGGCTGGCATGCTTCGTCGCCCGCGGACGGCGAGTCGGTCGGCCCTGTTGAAGGGGACTTGCGCCTCCCGGAACGCTTCGGCGGCCGCGAGTCGTTCGAGGCGAGGTAGCGGGAGGTCGACTGCCCGCCGGCTCACGGTGGATCGATCAACGACGACGATTACGTGGTGGCCGCGGTTGATGGCAGTGTCGAAACTGGCACCCTCGAAGAGAGGAATCAGAACCGATCGGCCGGGCTGCTCGATGACGCGGTCCCATACCTCTGCTGACCGGATGATCAGGAGCGCCGGTGCGGCTTCCCCCGCCGAGCCAAACTGACTCTGCAAGGCCGCGTGGACGAAGCCGAGCACGTCCTGATCCCACTCGGACTGGACCGCCGTTAGCTGCGCCGGGGCCGACAACCGCTGCTGCAGTTCCTCGGCTTGAGTGAGTCGGCCAGCTAGGAAGAGCATGATCGATAACTGTGGATCAGTCGACGCCTTGAAGCCGCCCCACCACGCCTCGATCGTTTGCGCGTCGCGCGGCCGCAACCCGAGGTGCTCCGAAATCCAGTGGTGGGCAGCCGGGGACGCCTGCAGCCAGCCCTCTAGATCGTCCGCGTCGACCACGCGGACCTCGGCGAAGTGGCCCTCCGCCTGTCGTTCGACAGCCCATGCAGCGCCTCCGGCCCATCGCCGGGGGGTCACGAAGACGAAGGTGCTGTCCGAGGGACTCTGTTTCGCGCGCTTTGCGTAATCTTTCGACGCCTTTTCCTTCGGACTCTTGTCGACGCCGAACTCAAGCGCGAGGAGACCTGACGGGAGGAACGCAGAGCCGGACGACTCAGCCCTTCCATCCCATCCGGGAAGTGCCACACCGTCGCCAGCTCGGACGGAGATGTTGGAGATGCCGGGCGTCTCCGCGAGTAGGCGACGGACGAGTTCTGGGAGATGCTCCTGCGCGTCGCGTTGGCGCGCGGTTGCCCATTGATTGAGCTGACTCGCTGTGACCAACTCCGGGTTGAACATGCGACGTTCGGTCTGCAGGGACGGCGCAGTTACTGAGCCTCGAGCTGCGATGAGTCGTTCGACGTCTGCGAGGCGAAAGCGGTGAAATCGAGAGCCGGGCAGGCGGGCATCGGGAAGCTGTCCTGCCTTGACCCAGTTGCGCACGGTGTTCTCATGCACACCAAGTCGCTTCGCCGTCTCGCGAACGTTGAGGAACTCGTCGGAGCTGCCGTCCATCACGGGACAGTATCAGCTTGTGGACTTTGTGTACTCCCGGACTGACCGCTCTCCAATGAGAGTTGGAGGAGCACCGCCACGTTGCGGTTGGCCGTGGAGTCAGCTCGGGGCGGGCACGTTTGCTATGTCTGATGCTGAGTGGAAGGGGATGGGCAATCGTTGCCCCGTCGTGTGGGGCGAGTCGGGTCTGATACCCGTCCTTCGCGGAGGTACTTCTCTTCCGAGGCCTGACGCCGATGGTCTGCATCGCAGAAGACCTCGCCGAAGAAACTCCTGATCAAGAGGTTGTTGCTCAAGGGGACGGCACCGTCAGAGGATAGGCGACGGCTCGTCGGAGGATAGGGCGCGCTGCGGCACCGCCGCGAGCCTCGCCACTTCAGGCTTTCAGGAGTTCTTAAGACAGCCCACCGGAAAGCCCCGACGGAGCACGAGTTCTGTCGGGGCTTTCATCGTTTCCCGGCAGGCAGTCCCGGTCGGTTCCGGTCTGCGACACCAGCAGCGGCGGTCAGCGGGCAGCCTTGATGTAGATCGCGCCGGTGGTCACGTCCTCCTCGAGCTTCTCGAGGGTGCGCCCGCGGGTCTCGGGGGCCAGTCGCCAAACGAACAGCAGCGACAGCAGGTTGACCACGCCGAAGGCGAAGAAGGTCGACGTGATCCCCAGCCCGGCGATGATGGTCGGGAAGTAGAGCCCGATGATCGCGTTGGCGACCCACAGGCAGAAGACGGACACGCCGATCCCGAACCCGCGCATGCGGAGCGGGAAGATCTCGGACAGGGTGACCCAGACGGCGACGTTGAGGAAGGTCTGCATCGACCCGACGAAGGCGACGATCAGGACGAGCAGGACCCAGGGCCGAGCGGCGCTACCGACCGGCAGCAGCACGGAGCCGAGCCCGATCAGCAGGTGGCAGACCGCGACGAGCGCGAAGCCGAGGATGAACGTGCGGCGGCGCGAGAAGTGGTCCATGATCCGCAGCGCGATGATCGCGCCGATGACCGCGACGACGCCGGGTGCGACGTTCGCGATGAGCGCCGCGCTCGACGAGAACCCGGCCTCCTTGAGCACGGTCTGGCCGTAGTAGACGACCGCGTTGATGCCGGTGAGCTGTTGTGCGACGCCGAGTCCGATGCCGACGAGCAGGATGCGGATCAGCCACTTGTTCGTGAGGATGCTCTTCACGTCCATCTTGACGAGCTTCGACTCCTCGGTGGTCAGTGTCTCCACCTCGTTCAGCTCGGCCGCCGCTCGCTCCTTCGAGCGCAGCGTGGACAGGACGCGGAGGGCTTCGTCGTCGCGCCCCTTGCTCACCAGCCAGCGAGGCGACTCGGGCATCCGCAGCATGCCCACGAAGAGGGCGATCGCGGGCAGGGCTTCGACCGAGAGCATGATGCGCCAGACGCCGCCGTTCTCGCCCCAGACGTTGCCGATGACGGCGTTCACGGCGAAGGCGACGAGCTGACCGAAGACGATCATGAACTCGTTCCGACCGGCCAGTGACCCGCGGATCTCGAACGGCGCGAGCTCGGCGAGGAACACGGGCACGACGGTCGACGCCGCACCGACCGCCAGGCCGAGGATGACGCGGCCGATGACCATCACCTCGAAGCTCGGGGCGACCACGCACACCACCGCACCGATGAAGAAGAGCACCGACATCAGGATGATCGACTTGCGCCGCCCCCACGCGTCGGAGAGTCGTCCTCCTGTGATGGCGCCGATCGCGGCACCGAACAGGAGCGAGCTCGTCACGACACCCTCGGTGAAGGTGGTGAGCCGGAGCTCCTCGACCATCGGCGAGAGCGCGCCGTTGATCACCGCGGTGTCGTACCCGAACAGGAGCCCGCCGAAGGTGGCGATCAGCGCCACCGTGCCCAGGCGCTTCGAGTGCGGACCCTTCGTCAGCGGGGGCAACGGCACGGTCGGGCGTTCGGTGGCGGTCATGGTGAACTCCTTCGTTCGGGGAGAGTCGGGGCGGATCAGGATGGGCGGTCGCGGCGGATCGCAGGGCAGCGGTCGCCGCCTCGGCGATGGCCTGCGCGCGGAGACCGTCGCGGATCGTTGCTGGCGGGTGGACGCCGGGCTCGGCCGCATCCGGCCCTCACGTCGTTGTGGAAACTTTGTCCTGACAACTCTGGACCGGTCCAGGATAATCGCGATCGACCATCTCGCAAGCCCTACACTGCGAACATGAGCGGCAGGGAGGCGGATGGCGGATCGGTGCGCGCCCCGACCATCCGAGACGTCGCCCGGTCAGCAGGCGTGTCGAAGTCGCTCGTCTCGCTGGTGATCCGCGACGACCCCGGGGTCAGCCCGGAGCGTCGACGTGCCGTCCGGGCGGCGATGCGTGACCTCGGGTACCAACCGAACCGCGTTGCACGAGCGCTCGCCGGACGCGGGACCGGAGCGATCGGCGTCCTGCTCAACGACCTGCGCAACCCCTGGTACGTGGACCTGCTCGACGGCCTGAGCACCGCGCTCGAGCCGGTTGGCATCGCACCACTCATCGTCGACTCGGCGACGAACCAACGGGTCGGGCGTTCGTCGATCGACATCCTCGTGCGCCAACGCGTCGACGGCATCCTGGTCGTCGGCACCTCCGGCGAAGAAGGCGTCCTCGCCGCAGCGGCCCTCGCGACGCCGATCGTGCTCGCCGGGACCTACGACCCAGCAGAGCTCGGAGCGGACGTGGTCGTCAACGACGACGTCGCCGGAGCGCGACAGGCGACCGAACACCTCATCGCGATGGGCCACCGGAGCATCTGCCATCTGCGTGGGCCGCAGCACGTCGGTGCGCTCCGCGAGACCGGGTACCGGGACGCCATGCGCGCAGCCGGTCTCGCGGAGCACATCTGGGTCGAGTCAGCCGGGATGAGCGAGCTGTCCGGCCGCAGCGCCGCCCGCGTCGTCCTCGGATCCGACCTCCGACCCACCGGCATCGTCGCCTACAACGACCTCGTCGCGATCGGAGCACTCGCGGCCGCTTCCGACGTCGGGCTGTCTGCGCCGCAGGACGTGTCCGTCGTCGGGTACGACGACACCTACTTCTCGAGCATTCACCGCCTGTCGCTGAGCACGATCGAGAACGGCACGTTCGAGATCGGAACGACGGCAGCGGCGTACCTGCTCGACCGGATCGCCGGGTACACGGGAGCGGGCCGGCTCCACCGCGTCCCGTCGCACCTGGTGGTGCGCGGGACCAGCGGACCCGCCCCGGCCCGGTAGTCCGGGGGCTCCGCCGCGCATCCCACGCTGTGGACTTCATCAGACGATCGTCTCAATCGCTTGAGGTGCCCTCCAGGTTCCCAGACGATCGTCTGACGGACACGAACCCGACCAGGCGAACCGGACCAGGCGAGCCCGCATCGCGCCCCGCTCCCACCGCGCTCCCCACAGCGCGACGACCCAGAAGGGCACCCCGTGCACCTCTCACGACGCAGCGCACTCCTCGGCCTCACCGCATCCCTGCCCCTGGCCTCGGCCGCCATCGCTGCCCCGGCGAACGCCGCGACCACGGCCCCGGACGCGACCCCGCCCACCACGCCGCCCCCGACCTCGTCGTCGGCTCCCGCAGGAGTCCTCGGCGTCCAGCAGTGGCTCAACGCCACCTTCGGCAAGGTCACCGGATGGGTGCACGTCGTCGAGGACGGCACCTCGGGGTCCGGCACCGTGCTCGGCCTGGTCCAGGCGACGCAGTCGCTGCTCGGCATCACCCCCGTCGTCCCCGTCTTCGGCGCCCAGACTCGGCAACGACTCGACGAACACGGCGACATCGGCGGCGAGAGCGGCGAGAGCGGCGCGAGCAGCACGAGCGGCCCGAACACGAGCGACACGAGCCCGAGCGACACCGACCACGACGCGGCCACTTGGCGCCGCCTCGTGCAGGCCGGCCTGATCTGCAAGGGCGCCACCGCGGTGTCCCTGACGGGGGAGTGGGACGCCACGACCACCGCGGCCCTCGCCACCTTGCGGGACGCCCTCGGCGCGACCCCGGGCACGCTGCCCGTCTCCCCGCACCTGTACGGCGCACTGCTGACGACCGACGCCGTCACGCTCGCACCGGGCGGATCCCCGACGATCCGGACGGTCCAGCAGTACCTGAACCGCACGTACGCCGAGCGGCCCGGCGGAGCCTACGGCGGGACGAACGGTCTGGTCGACGTGACCACGACGGCAGCGGTCGTCCGCGCGGTGCAGATCGGTTCCGGCGCCGCGGCCGGCAGCGTCGACGGTTTGTGGGGTCCCGGCACGGCGAAGGCCCTCCGCGCGGTCACCGCCAGTGTCGTCGGCCCGGGCTCCACCGGCCCTTGGGTGCACCTCGTCAAGGCGCTGCTCGTGCTGAACCGCGAGCGCGTCCCCTTCGACGACGTCTACACGGCGGCCGACGCGCAGGTCGTCCGCGCGTTCCAGCAGTTCCAGGCGTTCCCGCCCGCGCAGCAGACCGGTACGTGCGACTTCGGCACGTGGGCGGCGCTCGCCGCGAGCAGCGGGGACGCAGCCCGCGCCACGACGGGCGCGGACATGTCCACGCCGCTCGACGCGGCACGGGCAGCAGCGGTCACGGCGTCCGGCGTCAGCATCGTCGGCCGGTACCTGACGAACCTCGACAAGCCCGGCGCGCTCGACAAGGCGATGACCCGCGCCGAGGTCGCGACGATCGCACGGGCCGGACTCGGGCTGTGGCCGATCTTCGAAGAGGGGGGCACGGCGGCGTCGTGGTTCACCTTCGCGCAGGGCATCGCGGACGCGCACCGCGCTCACGATGCCGCGCGGCAGCTCGGGATCCCGAAGCAGACCACCGTCTACTTCGCGGTGGACTACGACGCCACGGACGACGACATCGAGACGAAGGTCGTGCCGTACTTCCGCGGTGTCACGAAGGGCCTCCGCGACCGCGGCGGCCTGGTCAAGCCGGGTGTGTACGGCGCTCGGCGGACGTGCACGGTCGTCAGCAACGCGGGCCTGGCGCACTGCTCGTTCGTCGCGGGTACGACCACCGGCTGGGCCGGCAACCAACTGCAGCCCCTGCCCCGCAACTGGTCCTTCAACCAGATCCAGGAGCGGACCGCGGGCTCCGGCGCCTCGGCGGTCGACATCGACGCGAACGTCGTGTCCGGACGCGACCCCGGCGTCACCGCCGCACAGCTGCTCGGACACTGACGTGCTCGCGCGGAACCCGTCCGATCCGTGGCAGCCCCGCGCTGTCCCGCACGAGGTCCTCTACGTCTTCGCCGACTTCGCCGAGGTGGTCCGCGTCGACTGCTGGTGTGACCGCGAGACCGACCACGTCGAGGCCTACCCCTTCTACGACGAGATCATCCAGCCGCTCATCGCCCACCTCGCGCGCCGCATCCGGCGCCGCCTCCGGAAGGAACCCCCCGCATGACCACGACCCACACCCGCCTGCGTCGGACCGGCACCGTCGCGCTCGGCATCGGCCTGCTCGCGGCCGCAGCCGTCGTCCCCACCACGGCAGCAACCGCCGCGACGACGACGATGAGCACGAGCGCGACCACGAGCACGAACGCAACAACGAGCTCGACCACGACCACCAGCACGACGACCACGGGCACCACCAGCGCATCGGCGCAGCTCGACACCGTGGGCACCCTGCTCACCCGCCGCCTGGAACTCGCCGACCCGGTCGCCCAGTCGAAGTGGCTGAGCGGCAAGCCGATCGCCGACCCCGCCCGCGAACAGGCAGTCATCGACGAGGCAGTGCAGCTGGCCCAGCAGCAGGGCATCGACCCGGCGCTGGTCACCCGCGTGGTGCAGGCGCAGATCGACGCCAGCAAGCTGGTCCAGCGTGGCCGGTTCGTCCACTGGACCCACGACCCGTCGTCAGCGCCCACGACCGCGCCGGACCTGTCGACCATCCGTCCGCAGCTCGACAGCATCGACACGGACCTGGTCGCGGCACTCGGAGCCGTCCAGGCCGCCAGCCAGGACCCGCGTTGCGCGCACCTGGTCGACGCGGAGCGTCAGCGCCAGTACCCCGGCCTGGACTCGCTGCAGGCCAAGGGCGTCCGCGTCGCGTGGAGCACGTTCTGCACCCGCGGCTGACCGTCGGCCGGTGCGCCGACGCGGAGTCGGCTCGCGACGCGACCACATGACGGACGGGAGGCCCGGTGCCAGCTGGCACCGGGCCTCCCGTCCGTCGCGTGTCGGTCAGGACCGCCGCGACGTCAGGACGCCAGACCGGCCACCAGGTTGATGACGCTCGCGATGACGACCGTGCCGAAGAAGAACGACAGCAGCGCGTGCCGCAGCGTGGCACTCCGGATGATCGACGTCCGGATGGTGGTGTCCGACACCTGGTAGGTCATGCCCACCGTGACGGCGAAGTACGCGAAGTCCGAGTACCGCGGCGGTTCGTCCTGGTTGAAGTCGATGCCGCCGGGCTCCCCGCTGTAGTACAACTCGGCGTACCGCAGCGTGAAGAGCGTCTGCACCAGCAACCACGACAGGAAGACACTGACCACGCCGAGCGCCGCGGCCGCGTCCTGCGCCTGGCCGTGCAGCCCCTTCGCACTGCCCAGCACCACGAGCAGCGCGACGACACTGGCCAGCGAGGCCCCGACCAGCAGCAGGTCCGACGCGGTCCGGCGTGGGTCCTCACGCGCGGCGCTCTCGCCGGTCCGCTGCCCGTCGAAGTGCAGCAGCGGCCAGGCGGTCGCGACGTAGACGGCGCACGCGGCCGCCCAACCGATCGACGGTGCCCATCGGGGTCCGACGGTCAGCCCGGCGACGATGGCGACGACGATGCCGACGACGAGCATGAGCACGAGACGGTGCCGGTACCGCTCGGGGCGGTGCGCGTGCGGGGTGATGTCCACGGGCCCAGCATCGCATCGGCGCTCGCCGGGGCCGCGCAGCCTGTCAGCCTTCGCGGGTTGCTGCGCGGACGGTGGTGGTTCCCGCGAGCAGACTGGTCGGATGCAGAGAAAGGGCACCATGATCGCTGCCGTCGTGGCCGGGCTCGCTGCCGTCGCGGGCATCGGGTACGTCGCGGTCGAGCACCCGACACGGGCCTCGGCCGGGGCAACCGCGACCGCGACCACCACGCCGCCGCCCGGCACCCGCGTCGTGACGATCGGCGACTCGATCATGGCCGGCTACGGCCTGGACAGCGCCGCGGACGCCTGGCCCGCGATGCTCGGGCGCGTCGACCACCTCCGGGTCACGAACCTCGGGTGCAGCGGCGGCGGCTTCGTGGCGGTGGGGGACTGCGACACGGACTTCGCCGGGCTCGTCGCCCAGGCCGAGGCCGCCCACCCGGCGATCGTCATCGTGCAGTCGTCGGACAACGACCTGGGTCAGGACGCCGCCACCATCGAGTCCGCGACCGCCGCGACGGTCGCGCAGCTGCACGCGGCACTGCCCTCGGCACGCATCGTCGGTCTGAGCACCCTGTGGGACCAGCCGGGCGACGTGCCCGACGAGGTCGCGCAGAGCTCGGCGAGCCTGCAGCGCGCCGTGCAGGCGGCACACGGCACGTTCGTCGACGTCGGCCAGCCGCTCGCCGGACACGCCGACCTGCTGCAGTCCGACAGCGAGCACCCCACCGTCGCCGGGCAGCGGGTGCTGACCCGGGTGGTCCAGCGCGCCCTGCGGCATGCCGGCGTCGCGATCTGACCGACCACGCCGGGGCGCGCAGGGTGTACCAGCAGGGCACGCCACCCCGCAGCCTGCGCCCGTAGCGTGAGGGGCATGTCGAACAAGGACGACGTCAAGGAGTTCCTCACCAGCCGCCGAGCCCGGATCACCCCGGACCAGGTGTCGCTGCCCGGCGGTCCCGGACGGCGCGTGCCCGGGCTCCGGCGCACCGAGGTCGCGATGCTCGCGGGGATGAGCGTGGAGTACTACGCCAAGCTCGAGCGCGGCGACCTGGTCGGCGTCTCCGAGACCGTGCTGGTCGCGCTGTCCGACGCCCTGCTGCTCGACGACGCCGAGCGCGAGCACCTGCTCGACCTGGCACGCGAGGCCAACGCGTCCCCGGTCCGCCGTCGTCGTCGCCCATCGCCGAAGGACGTCCGCACCAGCATGCGCTGGGCCCTCGACGGCTTCACGGCAGGACCTGCGTTCGTCCGGAACGGACGGATGGACGTCCTGGCCGAGAACCAGCTGTTCCGCGGGCTCTACTGGGGGATGTACGAACTGCCCGAGCGGCCGGTGAACCTGGCGCGCTTCACGTTCCTGCACCGCGAGGACTCCGAACGCTTCTACCCGAACTGGTCGCAGGCCGCCGACATCAACGTCGGGATCCTGCGCACCGAGGCCGGCCGCAACCCGCACGACCGGGCACTGCAGGACCTGGTCGGCGAGCTGTCGACGCGCAGCCAGGAGTTCCGCACGCGCTGGGGCGCCCACGACGTGCGACACCACGCGACCGGCGACAAGCACTTCCACCACCCGGTCGTCGGCGACCTCGACCTGGTCTACGAGGCGATGGAGCCCATGGCCGACCAGGGACTCAACTTCCTGGTCTACTCGGCCGCTCCCGGGTCGCCGAGCGAGGACGCCCTGCGCCTGCTCGCCAGCTGGGTCGCCACCCGCGAGCAAGAACGCCGCGCCGACCACGAGCACCGCGACCAGCAGCACGAGCGGCACGACCACCAGCCGAACTGACCGGACCAGCCCGACCGACCCCGCCCGACAACCGGAAGGCACCCATGCCCTGGGACCACGACACCCTGAACGCCATCGCGACCACAGACGACCTGCACGTCTCCCCGTTCCGTCAGGACGGCACCACCTACGGCACCCCGACCTGGATCTGGTCCGTCGTCGTCGACGGTGACCTGTACGCCCGGGCGTACAACGGCCGCCGCTCTCGCTGGTACCGCGCCGCCGTCACGCAGGCCGCCGGCCGCATCACCGCCGCCGGCGCCGAGCACGAGGTCACCTTCACCGAGGCCGACCCCGGCGTGAACAGCCGCGTCGACGCCGCGTACCAGGCCAAGTACGCCGGCAGCGAGTACCTGCAGCCGATGCTGCAGGACGGCCCGACCTCGGCCACCGTCCGCATCGACTCCCGCGACTGAGCGCCACCGGAGGTCACAGCCGCCGGGAGCAGAGTCGTTCCCGAACCCCACGCTCCACGGAAGGACCCGCATGACCACCATCGCCATCATCGGCGCCGGCAAGGGCCTCGGCCTGGCCGTCGCCCGCCGCTTCGCCCGCGAGGGCTTCGCCGTCGCCCTCGTCGCCCGCAACCAGGACCGCGTCGACGCGCTCGCCGCAGAACTCCGACAGGACGGCCACAGCGCCGCCGGCTACACCGCGAACGTCCGCGACTCCGAGTCGATCCGACACGCGCTCGAGCGCGCCACCGAGCAGCTCAGCCCGATCGAGGTGCTGCAGTACAGCCCGCTGCCGGCCAAGGAGTACATGCGGCCGGTGCTCGAGACCACCGAGGCGGATCTGGTCGGACCGGTCGAGTTCTCGGTCTACGGCGCCGTCGCCGCCGCGCGTCAGGCGATCCCCGGCATGCGCGCGATCGGCCACGGCACGCTGCTGTTCGTCAACGGCGCCAGTGCGGTCCGTCCCGCCGACCGGGTGACGGGCACGTCGGTCGCCTTCGCGGCCGAGAGCGCCTACGCCCAGCTGCTGCACGAGGCGCTCGCGCCCGAGTCGATCCACGTCGGGCAGCTCATCATCCCGTTCGGCATCGACGACGGGCAGGACGCCCACGCGTCACAGGCGGTCGCCGAGCGCCTGTGGTCGATGCACACGGACCGCGGCGACTTCCGCGTCTACGCCGAGGCCCTGTCGGCCTGAGTCGCGACGCGGTCGGACAGACACGGTCGGACAGGAGGCTCGGTGGCGGACCGCCACCGAGCCTCCTGTCCGACAGGCGGTCGCCTCAGCGCCGCAGCAGCTCGACGGGATCGACGTGCCCGTCCGCGACGACCGCGCGGAACGCGCGGACCAGCGGGATGCCGGGCCGGACGGTCAGCGCGTGGTTCCAGGCCAGCGCGGAGCCGATCGCGGGGTACTCGTCCACCCGGACGAACCACGGGTCGTCGTGGTCGAGTGCCTGCAGGACGACGGTGGCCGCGCGACCCGCGAACGACGCCGACCAGGACACCCAGGGCGCGACGGAGCCGTGCACGGCTGACTCGCCCGCGGCGCTCGCCGTCCGGACGTCGACGTCGGAGCACTCGGGGAACCGCCAGAACAGCCCGCCGTACCCCGCACTGGCACGCCCGTTGCTGCCGGGGCTGCCGAGCCGCACCGGGGTCTCGCCCGCGGGCAACCACGTCGACGTCGTCCGCAGTTCCCAGACGTCGGATCCGAGCCCGCGGCAGCTGGACACGCGGTCCTCGTGCAGGACCGAGCTTCCGTCGGGTCCGCGCCAGCGCAGCGCCTCGGTCCGGGTGTCGCCGTCGACGCTCGCGCGCTCGACCGTCACGCGGCCGTGGTCCTCGCGCCACACGTAGCCCGTGTCGCGGACGTACGTCCGGCCGCCCCAGCAGTTCACGCCGTCGACGTCGGGGATCGCCGGGCCCACGCCGGCGTGCCAGTCGTGGTCGGCGGGGTGGTGCGCGCTGACGACCGTGCCGCCGAGGGTCCGGACCGGGTGCAGGAACGGCCGGGGGACCGACGTCGGAGCGGTGCCGCCGCCGTCGAGCTCGGTCGCGACCTCGACCGGTGCGCCGTCCGGGCCGGGCAGCACCCAGCGGTGCAGGGCCTGGTCGCCGTCGGCCCGCGGTGCCCCCGTGTCGGTCGTCACGCCGCCGACCGTACCAAGCGCGAGCGGTTCCCTGAGTGCCGTCACCGGACAGTGTCGGCCGGTCCTTGGCGGCCGCGACTACCTTCGCCGTCATGTCGATCGAGCCGTGTGTGCGCAGCGACGGTGCCGCACGCGTCGAGACCGCCGTGCGGGGGTCGGGTGCGCCCGTGCTCGTGCTGCACGGGTCGCCCGGGGGCATCGACGCAGCCGAGGTGATGAGCCGGTTCCTCCCCGACGACCGGTTCCGCACCGTGCTCGTCTCGCGGCCCGGCTACCTCGGCACCGCGCTCGACCCCGAGCACGCGTCGATCGACGACGAGGCCGACCTGCTCGCGGGCGTCCTCGACGACCTGGGCATCGAGCGTGTCGGGGTCCTCGCCTGGTCGGGCGGCGGACCCGTCGCCTACCGACTGGCCGTCCGGCACCCGGACCGCGTCTCGGCCGTCGTCGCCGCCTCGGCGGTGAGCGGGCGGTGGGTCCCCGGGCGCACCGGCCCGGTCGAGTACCTCGTGTCGCACACCGCGCTCGGCGCACGCCTGGCCGGATGGGCCGCACGGCACCTGCCGCACGCGGCCGTCGGAGGTGCGATCACCGGCGTCAGCAGCCTGCACGGACGGTCCCTCCGACGACACGTCCAGGGCATCCTCGGCGACACCGAGCGCCGCGCGTTCATGCTCGACATGGCGGCGACGGGCAACAGCTCGGGCGCGCACCGAGCCGGGTGGCGCAACGACGTCCGGACCTTCGGCGCGATCGAGTCGCTCGAGCTCGGCCGGATCGGCGCGCCGGTGCTCGTCGTGCACGGTGACGCGGACACCGAGGTCGTCGTGTCGCACAGCGTGCGTGCCGCGCAGCAGATCCCCGGCGCGGAACTCGTGCTGCTGTCCGGTGGCACGCACTTCGCGTTCTGGTCCCACCGCGACGCCACCGACGTGCAGGCCCGAGCGCAGGAGTTCCTCGCCGCTTCCCTGTGACCCACCGCAGGAAACGGGGTCACTTCCCCAGGCGGGACCAGGTTCGTGACCAATACGTTATCTTCTCGTGTCCCCCTTCCCGAGGCGGGGACTCGAACCCGGAAGGAACCATGGGACGCCACGCTCTGCCCGCTGCAGCCGACGACCGCCGGTCAGCACCAGCTCCGTCCCCTTCCGCACCGTCCGTGACGCGTCCGCGTGGCCGCCGTTCCGCTTCCGGCCCGGCCCTCGCCCGGTCCAGTTTCGTCGAGCACGAGCAGCCCGCACGGGTCGTCGCCCTGCACCCGGTCCGCACCGCGCCGACGACTCCTGCCCGGTCTGCCGGCGGCACCGCCTTCGTGTCGCGCACCGGCAGCCTGCGCGCCGAACGCGCGCTCGACCCGCGGCACGTCCGTCGTGCCGCCAACGCCAAGCGCGCCGCGCTCATCCTGGCGCCGGCCCTGGCGTTCACCTCGGCACTGACGCTCTCGATGCCCGCGAACGCGGCCACGCCCCAGGCGACGACGCCCAGCCGCACCACCACGTCCGAGCAGCTGCAGACCTACACGGTCGCGCATGACGTCGAGATCCCCGTCACCACGACCGACGGCATGAGTGCCACCACCACGACCGTCGTGTCCTACCCGACGCTCGTCACGCGCTTCGGCGTGACCACCGCGCAGGCCGAGTCGGCCATCTCGGCGGCGCTCTCCGCCGGCGGCGACCGCGCCACGATCCTCCAGACCGCACTGCAGTACCTGGGCGACCCGTACGTCGAGGGTGGCGCCAGCCACGCGGGCATCGACTGCTCCGGACTGACGATGGTGGCCTACCAGTCGGTCGGCATCTCGCTCGTGCACTACGTCCCCACGCAGGACGCCGCGGCGACGACGATCCCCGCGTCCGAAGCGAAGCCGGGCGACATGGTCGTCTACGACAACGAGGACCACGTCGGCCTGTACCTGGGTGACGGACTCGTGCTGCAGGCCCCGCACCCGGGCGAGGTCGTCGACATCGTGCCGATGTACTCGGCCGCGCACCACTTCGCACGGCTGCTGCCCGCCGGCTCCTGAGCAGGGCGCCACACGCAGCGCAGTCCTGCATGCCGTACGCGTCGCTGCCCCGTGTGCCGGACGTCCCGTAAACTGGAGTGATGGCCACCGAGACCCGCACCCCGTTCGAGGAGCAGAGCGCCGCGCGCTCCGCCCGCCCCCAGGTGCGTCCCCGGACCGAGGGCTGGACGCAGGCCACCGACGGCGACGGCCGACCGCTCCTGCAGTTCGCGTCGCCCAAGCGCGGCAAGCCGCCGGAGCACCTGGCCGACCTGACCGTCGCCGAGCGCGAGGCCAAGGTCAAGGAACTCGGCCTGCCCGGCTTCCGCGCCAAGCAGCTGTCGACCCACTACTTCACGCACTACACGTCCGACCCCGAGCGGATGACGGACCTGCCGGCGGCCCAGCGCGACCAGCTCGTCGCGGGCATGCTCCCGCCGCTGCTGACCGAGACCCGGCGTCTCGCGACGGACAAGGGCGACACGATCAAGTTCCTCTGGAAGCTGCACGACGGCGCCCTGGTCGAGTCCGTGCTGATGCGGTACCCGGGGCGCATCACCCTCTGCGTCTCGTCCCAGGCCGGCTGCGGCATGAACTGCCCGTTCTGCGCCACCGGGCAGCAGGGTCTCACCCGCAACATGTCCACCGCAGAGATCATCGAGCAGATCGTGCGGGCGAACGCCGCCATCGCCGCGGGTGAGCTCGGTGGTGATCCCCGCAAGGGCGGCAAGGACCGCGTCGACGCCGAGCGCGTGACGAACATCGTCTTCATGGGCATGGGGGAGCCCCTGGCCAACTACAAGCGCGTGATGGACGCCGTCCGCACGATGGTGGCACCGCAGCCGCACGGACTCGGCATGAGCGCCCGGGGCATCACGGTGTCGACGGTGGGTCTCGTCCCCGCCATCGACAAGCTGGCCGACGAGGGCATCCCGATCACCTTCGCGCTGTCCCTGCACGCCCCGGACGACGAACTGCGTGACGAGCTCATCCCGGTGAACTCGAAGTGGAAGGCCGACGAGGCCATCGACGCCGCGTACAACTACTACGTCAAGACGGGTCGACGGGTCTCGATCGAGTACGCGCTCATCAAGGACATGAACGACCACGCCTGGCGGGCCGACCTGCTCGCCGAGAAGCTCAACAAGCGCGGCAAGGGGTGGGTGCACGTCAACCCGATCCCGCTCAACCCGACGCCCGGCTCCGTGTGGACGTCGTCCGAGGTGCACGTGCAGGACGAGTTCGTCCGCAGGCTGAACGCCGCGGGCATCCCGACCACCCTGCGCGACACCCGTGGCAAGGAGATCGACGGCGCCTGCGGTCAGCTCGCCGCGGCGGAGTGAGACGGCGGTCGCCGGACGGCGGTCGGACAGGAGGCACGGTGCGCGTCCGCACCGTGCCTCCGGTCGTTCCCGGGCCCGGTTCTGGGCAGTCGTCAGGCCGTCGACTCCCCGTCATGTCCTGGCCGCGCGGCGTTCACCCGGGTGCGACACGCCCGGGTGTGACGACGGTTGGCGGGCCCCCCGAGGCCTGTGTAAAGTAATCACTCGTTGCCGCTGAGGCGGAGAACGGAACGGCCGAGACGGTCCCGGGGTGCACACCTCGAGACGCAGTCCGGACGGGGTCCCGCTCAGGCAACCAGCCCCAGAGTCCGCTCTGGTGGCAACAAGAACGAATGCCTCTCTGGCGGAACCTCTTCGTGGGGTCGAGTGGGGAGTGCGTCTGGTCCTTGAGAACTCAACAGCGTGCACATTGTCAATGCCAATTTATTGACCCCGTGCTCGGTCAGCTTGCTGGTCGAGTCGGAGACAATTC